>CAMDEB010000067.1 GCA_945893085.1 Rhodoplanes serenus
TCGGCGCCGCGCGGCAGCACGCCGCCGGTGGCGATGGTGGTGGCTGAGCGTGGCATGACTTCGACCTTGGGCGCGTGGCCGCAGGCGATCACCTCGGCGTTGAGTGCCAGTTGCTTCGGCGCGCCGTCGGCCGCGCCGACGGTGTCGGCGGCGCGCAGCGCAAAGCCGTCGACATTGGCGCGGTCGAACGGCGGCACGTCGATCGGCGCGATCACGTCATGCGCCAGCACGCGGCCGAGCGCGGCGGCGAGCGCGAGCTTTTCACCGGGCAGCGGCGACAGGTCGAGGTTGCGCTCGAAACGCGCGCGCGCGTCCTCGGCGGACACGACTTCGAGGAACTGCTCCTGCCGCGCCGCCTGGCGCACGGCGGCGAGCAGCTCGCTTTCGCGTGTGGGTTCGGGCTTTCCGCTCATGGCCAGGGTCTTACCATGACCTTTGTGCCCACCGGATGGCCTTCGCTGTCGGCGGGAACCAGAATCCAGCCGTCGGCGCGGGCCAGCGCCTGCAACGGCAGATAGCCGGTGGCCAGCGACTCGACGGTCGCAAGCCGGCGCCGCACCGGCACCACCTCGGCCAGACCGAGGGGGGAGGCGATCTTGCGCGAGAGTTCGGCGGTGAACGGCTGCTCCTCGATCAGGCGGAAGCAGAGCTTGGCCAGTACGCGGCGGCCGACGGTGAGCCAGCCGGCGAGCGCGGCATCGACGCGTCCGGGCAGCAGCAACACCGGCCGCGCGCCGACGAAACCCATCGCGGTGGTTTCGCCCGGCGTGATGCCGATGCCGTGGAACGCCACGCGGCCGAGTTTCGCCAGGCTATGCACGCTGGTGTCGTTGCGGCCGCCGCCGGTGCCGCCAACGGCGAACACCGCGTCGGCATCCTCGCGCGCCAGTGCGGCGTCGAGCGTCAAGTCGTCGATGATGGCAACTCCGCCCTCGGCTTCGACCGCGCCGGCGATCAGCGCGATCGCGGCGTCGACCGGCTCGCCTGCGCCGGCGCGCACGACCCGCACGCGTGGCTCGCGGATCGTCACCTGTTTGACGCCGATCGCCGCCAGCACGGTGACGTCGATGCGCCGCAGCCGCGCGCCTGCCAGCCGCAGCGGCGTGTCGGGCGTCGCATCGGCCTGCGCCGGCAGCACGCCTTCGCCGGGGGCGACAGGTGCGAGAACGGAGAACAGGCCGCCGCGCTCGGTCACGGCGTCGAGCGTCGCGACCGCATCGGCGTCGACGGGCAACGCGTCTCCGACATTGACCCGGCGCGGCGCGGGCGACAGCGGCGCGGGCGCGTAGGAACTGGCGTCGGTCGTGAGATCGGCGCGCACCGCGAATCCGTCGCGCAGGGCGACCGGCTGCTGCGGCCGCGCTTCGGGCGCCACGGCGTCGGCGGCGAGGGTGCGGCCCAGCGCCCGGCGCAGGTCCTCGGCGCGCGGCGTGACCGGTCCGACCGAGATGTCGAAGCTTGCCAGCACGTCGGCGAGCGGGGTCAGCCGCGCAATCCGCTGCAGTTCGGAATCCGCAACCATATGAGGAACTTGACGTGACATCCGGGGGGTTGTCCAGTCTCGTCGCGGGGCAGGCGAGGGCTCATTGCGCCATGGCGGAATCGACGGTCAGCATGCGCGGGCTGAAATGCCCGCTGCCGGCGCTCAAGACGAAGAAGCTGCTGTCGCGGCTCGCGGCCGGCGACGTGCTGGTCATCGAATGCACCGATCCGCTGACGGCGATCGATATCCCGAACCTGCTGCGCGAGACCGGCGACACGCTCGAGGACAGCGGGAAAAAGGGCAGGGTGCTGACGTTCCGGATCAGGAAGGCGTGAGTCCTGCTCCGCGATATACCCGCACTTTGTCCCACACACCGGTGTCATCCCCGCGAAGGCGGGGATCCAGTCTTCGTAACGCAACGCGCGGTGGCTACTGGATCGTCCGCCTTCGCGGACGATGACAGCGGAGGTTGCGGCGCTGCCTCACCAATTCATCAGCTTCTTCGTCGCCTGCTCGTTGTCCTTGAGGAACTTGCGGTAGGCGTCGCCCTTGATGACGTCCGGGTCGAGCGACAGCGCCTCGGCCTTGGCCTTGTGCCCCGGCGAAGCGATGGTCTTTTCCAACGCCGCGATCAGCGCGGTCTCGACGTCCTTCGGCAGGTTGGCCGGCGCCGCGACTCCGCGCGACGTTGACCACACCTCGTTGAGCCCCTGCTCGCGGAACGTCGGCACGTTGGGCATGAACTTGGAGCGTGCCGGCGACATCACGCCGAGCGGCCGGATTACGCCGGACTTCACGTCCTCCGCGCCTTCGCTGACGTTGCAGGCGTAAACCTCGATGTTGCCGCCCAGCACCTGGGTCTTGCCCTCGGGCGTGCCGCGGAAGTGCACCATCTGGAAGCTGGTGCCGTTGTTGGCGCCGATGCCAAGCGCCGCGACGTGATCGTCGGTGCCGTGCCCGCCGCCGTTGAGCGTGATCGTGCCAGGGCGCTTCTTGGCCTCCTCGATCACGTCCTTCACGGTCCTGAACTTGCTGTCGGGCTTCACGGACCACATGTTGTAGTCGGTCACGTGGTTGATCAGCGGCGTGAAGCTATCGAGGTTTTCCTTGCGCGAGCCCCCCGACTGCTTGTCGAGATAGCCGGCGAATATGTTGGGGACGTTGATGTAGCCGATGGTGTAGCCGTCCGGCTTCGACTGCGCGAGCGAGCCCCAGCCGACCCAGCCGCCACCGCCGGCGCGGTTTTCGACTGTCACCGGCTTGCCGAAAATCGGCTCGAGATCGCGCGCGAGCAGTCGCGCCGAGATGTCGCTGCCGCCACCGGCCGCGTAGGGCACGATGATGAGCAGGCCGCGCTCGGGAAACTGTTGCGTGTGGCCGGGACCAATCCCGGCGATCGAAGCGGCTGCCGCGCCCGCGGTGCCGAGAAAGCCGCGCCTGCTGATGTTCGAAGTCATTGCCAGTCCCCCCTTTGAAAATTCAGATGTCTGGTTCATTTTCCGATCAGCCCGAGCTGTCCGAGCACCGGCTTCCAGCGCGCGGTCTCGGCGTCGATGTATTTTGAGAGGTCCTCCACCGACATGATCTCGGCGATCAGGCCGTCCTGCCGCAACCGCTGCGCCGCCTCCGGCTTGGTGACCGCGCGAGTGATCTCGCGATTGACCTTCTCGGTGATGTCCTTGGGCAGGTTCGCAGGTCCCGAGATCGTGAACCAGGTGGTGGCCACGACGTCGTATCCCAGCTCCTTGAAGGTCGGGACATCGGGGAAATCGGGCATCCGCGCGGAGTGGGTGTGCGCGATCGGCAGCAGCGCGCCGCCGCGCACCATGGCCGCGGTCGACGACACCGTCTGTGCCGAGAAGAAGATGTGGCCGCCGACCAGGTCCATCAGACCTTGCGACGCGCCCTTGTAGGGCACGTGCTCGATCTTGATGCCGGCCTGTTGCGCGAAGGCCTCGGCCACCAGGTGGCCCGAACTGCCGACGCCGGACGACGAATAGGTCAACGGCTTGCCGCTCTTTCCCTTGGCGATGAAATCCGCGAGCGTCTTGACGCCGCTGTTGGGATTGACCGCCAGCAGGATCGGCGAGCCGGCGATATAGCCGATGTTGGTGAGATCGCGTTTGGGGTCATAGCCGAGCTTGGGATTGCTGATCGGCGCCAGCACCAGATGCGTGATGTTGGTGAGCGCGAAGTTGTAGCCGTCGGGCGGTGAATCGATCACCGACTTCACCCCGATCGTACCGGCGGCGCCGGCGCGGGTTTCGACGAAGAACTGCTGCTTGAAGGTGGCGGAGAGCTGGTCGGCCACGAGCCGGGTGAGAACGTCGGCGGTGCCGCCGGCCGCGAAGGTGTTGACCATGCGCACCGGCCGGTTCGGCCAGTCCTGCGCGCTCGATCCGGTGGCGATCCCCAACAGGCCCATCACGGCGAGCGCAGCGCAGATGCGTTTCATGTCTCTATTCTCCGACAACCCGATCGACCGGCGGGCAAGAGTTCACCGGGAGTCTATGCGAACCGGCCGTGAGCGCAACTGAACCGAGGTGCGGCTTAGATGCGGCCGGGCGCGCGTCTGCGGTGGACAACACCCGGGATATCGGAGATTGTCCAAGCCATCGCCGAGCCAACATGCGTTGACATCATCCATGCCGTTTACACAGTCTTCCCAAGCACTTGCCCGCTTCACCGTGCTCGACCTGACCCGGGTCCGGTCCGGCCCCACCTGCGTGCGGCAGCTCGCGGACTGGGGTGCCAATGTCATCAAGATCGAGATGCCGCCGGACGAGGCGGGCGGCGAGGGGCCGGGCGGCCCGCGCGAGGGCTCCGACTTCCAGAACCTGCACCGCAACAAGCGCAGCATCACCCTCAACATGAAGGACCCGGCCGGCAAGGCCGCGCTGATGCGCATGGTCGAGAAGGCCGACGTCGTGGTCGAGAACTTCCGGCCGGATGTCAAAGAGCGGCTCGGCATCGACTACGCGTCGTTGCGCAAAGTGAACAAGCGCATCGTCTACGGCAGCATCTCCGGTTTCGGCCAGGATGGGCCGTACCGCGACCGTCCCGGCTTCGACCAGATCGCCCAGGGCATGGGCGGGCTGATGTCGATCACCGGGCTGGAGGGCCAGGGGCCGGTGCGCGTCGGCATTCCGATCGCCGATCTCTGCGCCGGCCTGTTCTGCGCAATGGGCATTCTCACCGCGCTGCTGGAGCGCGAGCAGTCCGGCGAGGGCCAGTGGGTCTCGACCTCGCTGCTGCAGGCGCAGATTTTCATGCTCGACTTCCAGGCCTCGCGCTGGCTGCAGGAGCAGCATGTCGCCAAGCAGGCCGGCAACGATCATCCGACCTCGATTCCCACCGGCGTGTTCAAGACCTCGGATGGCTACATCAATATCGCCACCACCGGCACCGTGATCTGGGAGCGCTTCTGCCGCGCCATGAACGCCGACGCGCTGCTGCAGAATCCGGACTACAAGAGCGGCAAGTTGCGCTCGCAGCACCGCAAGAAGCTCAACGCCGAGATCGACACCTACACGGAAAAGAAAAGCAGCGCCGAGTGGATCGACATCTTCAACAAGGCCGGCGTGCCGAGCGGGCCGATCTACAACATCGACCAGGTGTTCGCGGACCCGCAGGTGAAGCACCTCGGCATCGCGCAGAGCACGCCGAAGAAGGACGGCTCGCCGTTGAACGTCGTCGGCCAGCCGATGACGCTGTCGCGCACCAAGAGCAGCATCGTCAGGCGCCCGCCGGAGCTCGGCGAGCACACCGACGAGGTGCTGGGCGAATTCGGTTTCAGCGCGAGCGAGATCGCCGCGCTGCGTCAGGCGAAGGCGGTATGATAAATTCTCCCCGTCATTCCGGGGCGCGGCGAAGCCGCGAGCCCGGAATCCATAATCCCAAGTCGTGGTTATGGATTCCGGGCCCTGCGCGGAGCCTGTCATCGGGCCGCGCTTCGCGCGGACCCGTTGGCGCAGTCCCGGAATGACAACGTCAAGAGGAATTGCACCATGAGCCAGACCGCAGCCGTGATGACACCCCAGACCGACAAGATGCTGTCGCGCAAGGAGGGGCGCGTCGGCTACGTGATCTACAACAATCCCGAACGCCACAACGCCGTGTCGCTCGACATGTGGAACGCCGCCGTCGGCTTCCTCGAGGATTTCAAGAACGATCCCGAGGTCGCGGTGGTGGTGGTCACCGGCGCGGGCGGCAAAGCCTTCGTGTCGGGCGCCGACATCTCGCGCTTCGAGAAGGAGCGCTCCAACGAAGACGCGGTCGCCCACTACAACGCGGTGGTGGAAAAGAGCTACGCCGCGTTCCACGAGTTCCCGAAGCCGACCATCGCCATGATCCGCGGCTACTGCATCGGCGGCGGCATGGGGCTCGCGACCTGCTGCGACCTGCGTATCTGCACCGAGGGTTCCACGTTCGCTGTGCCGGCGGCCAAGCTCGGCCTGGGCTACGCCTATCCCGGCCTGAAGCGGCTGGTCGATATCGTCGGGCCATCGTTCGCCATGGAGATTTTCTACACGGCGCGGCAATTCACCGCAGCCGAGGCGCAGGTGATGGGGCTGGTCAATCGAGTGGTTCCGGACGCGGATTTGGAAAAATATGTATCGGACTACGCTGCGCTGATTGCCGGAAATGCGCCGCTGACGGTCAGAGCGGCGAAAATCACCGTGCAAGAGGTGGTAAAAGAAGACAGCAAGCGCGATCTCAGCCGCTCCGCCGCCGCCGTCGCCGCATGCTTCAAGAGCAGCGACTATGAGGAAGGCCGCAAGGCCTTCATGGAGAAGCGAAAGCCGGTTTTCACCGGCCGCTAGGGACGTTTGCTGCGACAGCGGTGTTGCTGTCTGATTGGGTCACAAGAAACGCGGTTAGGGGGCCGAGGTGGCGTCGGTTGAGTTGCGCGGATTGACGAAGCACTACGGCCCGCTTGCGGTCGTGGACAACGTATCGATGACGATCGAGCACGGCTCGCTGGTGTGCCTGCTCGGTCCGTCGGGTTGCGGCAAGACCACGACGCTGCGCCTGATCGCCGGCTTCGTCGAGCCGACCGAGGGCGAGATCCGCGTCGGCGAGCGCGTGGTGTCGAACACGCAGCGTTCGTTGCCGCCGGAGCGGCGCAACATGTCGATGATCTTCCAGAGCTACGCGCTGTGGCCGCACATGACGGTCGCCGAGAACATCGTCTACGGGCTCAAGATCCGAAAGATCGACGCCGACACGATCAAGAAGAAGCTCGACGCCATCCTCGCCACCACGCGGCTCGCCCCGCTCGCCAGCCGCTATCCCGGCGAGCTCTCCGGCGGCCAGCAGCAGCGCGTCGCGCTCGCCCGCGCGCTGATCGTCGAGCCGGAGACGCTGCTGCTCGACGAGCCGCTCTCCAACCTCGACGCCAACCTGCGCGAGGAGATGCGCTTCGAGATCCGCCGGCTGCATGACGAGTACCGCTATACCACGGTCTACGTCACCCACGACCAGGTCGAGGCGATGACGACCTCGGACGTCATCGCGGTGATGAACGCCGGCAGGATCGAACAGGCCGGCTCGCCCTCGGACATCTACGACCGGCCGCGTTCGGAGTTCGTGGCGCGGTTCATCGGCATGAGCAACGTTTTCAGGGGCAAGACGCTCGACGGCAACACCGTCTCGCTTGCCGGCACGCCGATCCGCGTCACCGGCGAGCCTTGCAAGCTGGGAGGCGAGACGCCGGTGTCGATCCGTCAGCATCAGATCGCGCTTTCAGCGCAGGAGCCCGCGGCCAAGGACAACGTGATCGCAGCCAAGGTGACGCGGCAAGTCTTCCTCGGATCGAGCCGCGACTATATGGTTGAGGTGGCGGACGGGACGCAGTTGCGGGTTGTAACCCCGGCCAGCAACAGCGTGGCGCCGGGATCGACGGTTTGGCTGCATCTGCCGCCCGAGCGATGCCGGGCCCTGACCGGCTAGACCGAAAACGGCGGCCGGGACCTTTGGGAGGAACGACAATGCTGCGGAAGATATCCCGTCGCGAAGTCCTGAAGGGCACGGGCGCGCTGGCGTTTTCGGCCCATGTCGCTTCGACCTCGACTTCGGTTCTCGCGCAGGCGCCGGCCGCCGCCGCGATCACGCCGGCCCTGATCGAGGCGGCGAAGAAGGAAGGCAAGATCGTCTATTATACGTCGATCGACCTGTCGGCGGCGGAGCGGATCGCCAAGGCGTTCGAGGCGAAGTTCCCCGGTGTTGCGGTGCGGGTGGAGCGCACCGGCGCCGAGCGGCTGTTCCAGCGCATCGACCAGGAATACACCACCCGGATTTTCGCCGTCGACGTCGTCAACACGTCGGACGCCGCCCATGTGATCGTCTGGAAGCGCAACAGCTGGCTTGAGGCCTTCGTCCCCGAAGACGTCGCCAAGCACTTTGCCGCGGAGCACAAGGATCCGGACGGCACGTTCGCGAGCCACCGCATCACGCTCTGCCCGATCGGCTACAACACCAACCTGGTGAAGCGCGAGGACGCGCCGAAGAGCTACGCCGACCTGCTCGATCCGAAGTGGATCGGCAAGATCGTGAAGGCGCATCCGTCCTACAGCGGCACGATCCTGACCGCGACCTACCAGATTGCGCGCGACATCGGCTGGCCGTACTTCGAGAAGCTCGCCCAGCAGCGCGTCATGCAGGTGCAGTCTGCCACCGATCCGCCGAAGAAACTCGCGCTTGGCGAGCGGGCGATCCAGGCGGACGGCGGCGAATACGTGTTGTTGCAGCTCAAGGAAAAGGGCGACCCGGTCGAGCTCGTTTATCCGACTGAAGGCACGCCGACCATCGTCGGGCCGAACGCCATCTTCAAGAACGCGCCGAACCCGAACGCGGCGCGGCTGTTCCAGTGCTGGTGCTTCAGCGCCGAGGGCCAGCAGCTCAGCATCGACTCCGCCGGCATGCATTCGGTCCACCCGTTAACCAAGGAAAAACCCGGGCGCACGCCGCTGTCGCAGATCAAACTCATGAAAGATGACGCAGCGGCGGTCGAGCGGGAGAGCGAGAACATCAAGAAACGCTACTCGCAAATCTTCAAAGTCTGAGGTGAAAATCATGCACAGGCGGTTGACGCGACGCGATGTCCTGAAAGGCTCGAGCGCTCTTGCGCTCGCCGCCACCGCCACCACGGTCCGTGCGCAAGCTCCTGCTGCGAGCGCCATTACGCCGGCGCTGATCGAGGCGGCGAAGAAAGAGGGCAAGATCGTCTATTACACTTCGATCGACCTGCCGATGGCGGAGAAGATCGCACGAGCCTTCGAGGCGAAGTTCCCGGGCATCGCGGTGCGGGTCGAGCGCACCGGCGCCGAGCGCGTGTTCCAGCGCATCGGCCAGGAGTATTCGAGCCGCATCTATGCCGTCGACGTGGTCAACTCGTCGGATGCGGCGCACTTCATCGCCTGGAAGCGCGACGGCATTCTTGCGCCCTATGTGTCGGAAGACGTGGCGCAGCACTTTGCCGCCGAACACAAGGACCCGGACGGGCTGTTCGCGTGCTTCCGCGCCGGAATGAGCGTCATCGGCTACAACACCAACCTGGTGAAGAAAGAGGACGCGCCAAAGAGCTTCGCCGACCTGTTCGATCCGAAATGGGCGGGCAAGATGGTCAAGGCGCACCCCGGCTACAGCGGCAACGTGATGACCGCGACCTTCCAGATCACGCGCGATCTCGGCTGGGAATATCTCGAGAAGCTCGCCAAGCAGAAGATCATGCAGGTGCAGTCCTCGACCGATCCGCCGAAGAAGCTCGCGCTCGGCGAGCGCGCGGTGATGGTGGACGGCAACGAGTACAACGCGCTCCAGCTCAAGGAGAAGGGCGATCCGATCGAGATCGTCTATCCGACCGAGGGCACGCCGATGGCGGTCGGACCGAACGCGATCTTCAAGAGCGCGCCGAACCCCAATGCGGCGCGGCTGTTCCAGAGCTATTGCTTCACGCCCGAGTGCCAGCAGCTCATCATCGATCTCGGGGCGTTGCGCTCGCTGCATCCACAGGCGAAGGAGAAGCCGGGGCGCATACCGCTCCGCGACATCAAGGTCATGAAGGACGATGCGGCGGCGGTGGAAAAGACCGCGGCCGACATCAAGGCGCGTTACGTCAAGATTTTCGGCGTGTGACGGTTTTGCCTCTCCCCGCTCGCGGGGAGACGAAGGAGCGGCCCATGAAAACGACGTTCTCCAGACGCGATATGCTCAAAGCGGGCACGGCGCTTGCTGCAACGACGGTGTTTGCCGAACCGATCCGCGCCGCCGCGCCGCCGGCGGAGGCGATCACGCCCGAGTTGATCGCGGCGGCGAAAAAGGAAGGCAAGGCGGTCTGGTACACCTCGGTGGACCTGCCGCTGGCCGAGAAGGTCGCCCGCTCGTTCGAGGCGAAGTATCCCGGCGTCGCCGTGCGCGTCGAGCGCACCGGCGCCGAGCGCGTGTTCACCCGCATCGCTCAGGAATATGGCAGCCGCATCTACGCGGTCGACATCGTCAATTCGTCGGACGCCGCCCACCTCATCGTCTGGAAGCGCGACGGTCTCCTCGCGCCCTACGTTCCCGAGGACGTGGCCAAGCACTATCCGGCCGAGCACAAGGACGCGGATGGCCAGTTCGCGAGCTTCCGCATCTTCCTCTGCCCGATCGGCTACAACACCAACCTGGTGAAGAAGGAGGAGGCGCCGAAAAGCTATGCCGATCTGCTCGATCCGAAATGGATCGGCAAGATCGTCAAGGCACACCCGTCCTACAGCGGCACGATCCTGACCGCGACCTACCAGATGTCGCGCGACATCGGCTGGGGCTATTTCGAGCAGCTCGCCAAGCAGCGCATCATGCAGGTGCAGTCGGCGTCCGATCCGCCGAAGAAGCTCGCGCTCGGCGAGCGCGCCATCATGGCCGACGGTATCGAATACGGCTTGTTCCAGCTCAAGGAGGACAACAAGCCGGTCGACATCGTCTATGCGACCGAAGGCACGCCGCTCATCATTGGGCCGAATGCGATCTTCAAGAGCGCGCCGAATCCGAACGCCGCGCGGCTGCTGCAGAGCTACATGTTCTCCGCCGAGTGCCAGCAGCTTTGCATCGATGTCGGCGGCCTGCGTTCGGCGCACGCGCTGGTCAAGGAGAAGCCCGGCCGCACGCCGATGCGCGACATCAAGCTGATGAAGGATGACGCGGTCGCGGTCGAGAAGCAAAGCGAGGCGATCAAGGCGCGCTACTCGCAGATATTCAAGATCTGACGTCGGCCCAAGGAAGAAGCCATGCGCAAGCTGTCGCGGCGTAACGTTCTCAAGGGGTCGAGCGCGCTGGCATTCGCCGCATTCGCCACGCCGGCCATGACGACACGGGTCTTGGCGGCCGCGCCGCCGGCATCGGCGATCACGCCGGAGCTGGTCGCCGCCGCCCGGAAGGAAGGCAAGGTCATCTACTACACTTCGATCGACCTGCCGATCGCCGAGAAGATCGCCAGGGCGTTCGAGGCGAAGTTCCCCGGCATCACGGTGCGCGTCGAGCGCACCGGCGCCGAGCGCCTGTTCCAGCGCATCGGCCAGGAGTATTCGAGCCGCATCCACGCCGTCGACGTGGTCAATTCGTCGGACGCGGCGCACTTCATCGTCTGGAAGCGCGACGGCGTCCTCGCGCCGTACATGCCGGAGGACGTGGCGCAGCACTATCGCCCCGAGCACAAGGATCCCGACGGCATGTTCGCGGGCTTCCGCGTCGGCCTGAGCGTCATCGGCTGCAACACCAACCTGGTGAAGCCCGAGGATCGGCCGAAGAGCTTCGCCGAACTGCTCGACCCGAAGTGGGCCGGCAAGATGGTCAAGGCGCATCCGGGCTACAGCGGCACGATCATGACCGCCACCCAGCAGCTCGTGCGCGATCGCGGCTGGGAGTATCTCGAGAAGCTCTCGCAGCAGCGGGTCATGCAGGTGCAGTCCGCTTCCGATCCGCCGAAGAAGCTCGCGCTCGGCGAGCGTGCGGTGCAGGCCGACGGCAACGAGTACAACCTGTTCCTGCTCAAGGAATCCGGCCAGCCGGTCGAACCGCTTTATGCCAGCGAGGGCACGCCGATCATCGTCGGCCCCAACGGCATCTTCAAGAACGCGCCCAACCCCAACGCTGCGCGGCTGTTCCAGAACTATTGCTTCAGCGCCGAGTGCCAGCAGCTCATCATCGACGTCGGCGCCTTGCGTTCTGTGCATGCGCTGACCAAGGAGAAGCCCGGCCGCAAGCCCTTCAAGGAGATCAAGACCTTGAAGGAAGACGCCGCCGCGGTCGAGAAGCAGGGTGAAGAGATCAAGGCGCGGTATACGAAGTTGTTCAAGATCTAACAGTCGACAGCGGAACATGAGGAGCGGCCTATGAAAAAAACGCCATTCACACGACGCGACGTCCTCAAAGGCGCGACTGCGCTGACCGCAGCCACGGTCTTCGCCGAGCCGTTGCGGGCGCAGGCGCCGGCCGCCTCGGCGATCATGCCGGCCCTGATCGAGGCGGCGAAGAAGGAGGGCAAGTGCTCCTTCTACACCGCGATGGATTTGACGCTCGCGGAGCGACTCGGCAAGACGTTCGAGGCGAAATTCCCAGGCATCACCGTGCGCGTCGAGCGCTCCGGCGCCGAGCGCGTGTTCACCCGCATCGCACAGGAGTACGGCAGCCGGATTCACGCCGTCGATGTGGTCAACACGTCGGACCAGGCGCATTGCATCATTTGGAAGCGCGACGGCTGGCTCGCGCCGTACCTGCCGGAAGAAGTGGCGCAGCATTACGGCAAGACCTATTACGATGCCGACGGAATGCATGCGACGACGCGCGTGCTGGTCTCGCCGCTCGGCTACAACACCAACCTGGTGAAAAAGGAGGACGCGCCGAAGAGCTTCGCCGACCTGCTCGATCCGAAATGGGCGGGCAAGATGATCAAGGCGCATCCGGCCTACAGCGGCACGATCATGAACTCGACCTTCCAGATCGCCCGCGATATCGGCTGGGACTATCTCGAGAAGCTCGCCAAGCAGCGCATCATGCAGGTGCAGTCGGCGACCGATCCGCCCAAGAAGCTCGCACTCGGCGAACGCGCGGTCATGGTGGACGGCGCGGGCTATCTTGTCATCCAGTACAAGGAAAAGGGCGATCCGGTGGAGATCGTCTATCCGGCCGAGGGCACGCCGATTGCGACCAGCCCGAGCGCGGTGTTCAAGGCTGCTCCGAATCCCAATGCCGCCCGCCTGTTTCAGAACTGGATGCATTCGCGCGAGGGGCAGCAGATTGTCGTGGACTTCGCGCGCCAGTATTCGGCCCACACCCAGACTGTGGAAAAGCCGGGCGTGCGCAGGCTCTCCGACATCAAGTTGATGAAGGAGGACCCCGAGGGCGTGGAAAAGACCGGCGATCAGATCAAGGAACGCTACACCAAGATATTCAGGGTTTGACGGCAGCAGGATGATATGAGGACGAAGCGGTATTCTCGTCATGGCCGGGCTTGTCCCGGCCATCCACGTCTTGCTTACTCGTGCATGAAAAGCCCAAGAAAGGCGTGGATGCCCGGCACAAGGCCGGGCATGACGGAGCGGACATGACCATCGCAATCTCCGAGCCGATCCCGCGTGCGGCGCACAAGTTCGATTACACCAAGACCGTGCTCTACGGCTTTGCCATGGTGCTGATCGTCCTCATCGTGCTGCCGATGTCGTGGCTGGTGTATTACGGCTTCACCGACCGCGACGGCACGTTCACGCTTTGGAACTTCGTGACGCTGTTCTCCGAGCCGACCTTCCAGGAACCGCTGATCACGACCTTCATCCTGGCGACATCGACCAGCCTGATCTGCTGCATCGTCGCAGCTCCAATGGGCTGGCTCGTGGCGCGCACCGACATGCCGTTGCGCCGCACCGTGCGGCTCCTGGTGACGGCCTCGTTCGTCACCCCGCCGTTCCTCGGCGCCATCGCCTGGGAGCTGCTGGCGGCGCCGAACAGCGGGCTGATCAACAAGTTCGTCCGCGCCGTCACCGGCATGCCGATGGACGAGCACCTGTTCAACATCTACTCGTTTCCCGGCCTGATCTTCGTCATCGCCTGCTACACGTTCCCCTATGTCTTCGTGCTGGTGGCGAATGCGCTCGACCGCATGCCGAGCGAACTGGAGGACGCCTCGTCGATCCTCGGCGCCAGGACCTGGGACACCGCGCGGCGCGTCACCATCCCGCTGGTGCTGCCGGCGTTGCTCGCCGGCGCGCTGGTCGCCTTCCTGCAGGCGATGACGCTGTTCGGCTCGCCGGCGATCCTGGCGCTGCCGGCCGGTTTCCACACCATGACGACGAAGATCTGGAGCCTGTTTCAGTATCCACCGAAGCCCGAGCTCGCCGCCGCCGCCTCGCTGCCGTTGCTCGTGCTCACCGTCATGCTGCTGCGCGCCGAGCACATGATCCTCGGCCGGCGTTCCTATGCGGTGCTGGGCGGCAAGAACAGCGATCCGCGCATCATCAGGCTCGGCTGGCTGAAAGGGGTGGCGCTGGCGTTCTGCTTCATCGTGCTGCTCAACCCGGTGTTCCTGCCCTATGCCGCCCTGTTCAACGCCACGTTCTCGAAGATCGCCACGACCCCGATCTGGTTCGACAACTTCACGCTGCACAACATCCATTTCGTGTTCTTCGAACTCTCCGCGACCAAGCTCGCGCTCTACAACACCTTCCTGCTCGGCATTGCCACCGCCACGCTCGGCACCATCCTGGCGGTGGTGATCTCGTACCTCACCACGCGCCAGGTGGTGACCGGACACCGCACGCTGGGATTCCTCGCGACCGCGCCGGTCGCCATTCCTGGCATCGTGCTCGGCGTCGGCCTGTTTCTTGCCTACACCCGCCCGCCGTTCGTGCTCTACGGCACGCTCTGGATCCTGCTGCTGGCGTTCCTGACGCTGAGCCTGCCGG
>CAMDEB010000068.1 GCA_945893085.1 Rhodoplanes serenus
CGCTCGGCTTGACGCCGAACTCGTGCTGCATCAGCCCGCGCATGTAGACCGCGGCGGTCATCGAGTATTCCGGCACGCCGCCGCGCTTGCCCTTGAGGTCGGCGCCGCTCTTGATGCCCTTGTCGGTGTTGATGAAGAAATAGCCGTGGCGAAACACCCGCGACGGATACACCGGGATGGCGATGAACGGCGGATTGGGCCCGCTCATCATTGTCGTGGTGTTGGAGAGCGACATCTCGCAGGCGTCGAACTCGTTGTACTGCAGCATTCGCCAGAAAATCTCGGCGGGCTGCATGTTGAGATAGGTGAGGTCGACGCCCTCGACCTGGATCGTCCCATCCCGCAACGCCTGGGTGCGGTCGTAAGGGCCGCAAGCGAAATTCAAACGCAACTTGGCCATGGAATTCCCCGCTCCGCGCAGCCCGCAACCTGTCGGCGCAGCGACATGCTGTCAAGGCGGGTGCGCTGGTAGCCCCTGTCGAAATGGCATACGCTCGCTGCAATCCGCGCAATGCATTCGCCAGGAGTTCGCAGGATGTCCGCCTTCCGCCTTGTCCTCGCCGCCGTGTCGTTGCTGGCGCTGGCCGCACCGGCCCAATCGCAGAACTATCCCGAACGGGTGGTGAAGATCATCAATCCGTTCCCGCCCGGCGGCTCGGTCGACATCACCTCGCGCATGCTGGCGCAGAAGCTCAGCGAGATCGTCGGACACCAGTTCATCGTCGAGAACCGCGCCGGCGCCGGCGGCAACACCGGAGCCGATGCGGTCGCGAAATCCGATCCCGACGGCTACACGCTGCTGTTCACCGCACCGGGTCCACTGGTCACCAACCCGACGCTGTTCACCAAGGGTCTGCCGTTCGACCCCAACAGGGATTTCACGCCGATCGCGATCTTCGCCTTCACGCCGATCGTGCTGATGGTCAATCCGGCGCTGCCGGTCAAGAACGTCCAGGAGTTGGTCGGCTACGCCAAGGCCAATCCCGGCAAGGTGCATTTCGGCTCCGCCGGCGTCGGATCGACGCCCCATCTGTCCGGCGAGCTGTTCAAGAACATGACCAAGGTCGAGATCACCCATGTGCCTTATCGCGGCACCGGGCCTGCGATGAACGACCTGATCGCCGGCCACATCCAGATGTTCTTCGACCTCTTGCCGGGCAGCCTGCCGCAGATCAGCGGAAACAAGGTGCGCGGCATCGCCAATGCCGGTGCGAAGCGTGCGCCGGCGCTCGCCGACCTGCCGACGGTCGCGGAGCAAGGTCTGCCAGGATTCGATTCATCGTCCTGGGTCGCGCTGGTCGCGCCGTCGAAAACGCCAGCGGCGGTCATCGCCAAGCTGCGCGCCGAGGTCGACAAGGTCATCAAATCGCCGGACATGGTTCGCCGCTTGACCGAACTCGGCTCGCTGCCGGGGACGACGAACGAGCAGGAGGTCCGCACGTTCCTGGCGGACGAAACCAAGAAGTGGGCAGCGGTGATCAAGGCGTCCGGCGCGACAGCGGAGTAGGTCCCCCAAGCGCCGCTCTCTGCCGGCGCCGTTGCCATCCTTCGAGACGCGCCCTTCGGGCGCTCCTCAGGATGAGGACCGAGTAGAGAGAGAGAGCGCTACACCGCCTTCAGGTGCGCGTCGCGCTTCTCATAAAGTTTGTCGTCGGCGTAGCCCATAGTCTCGGGCTTGGCGCGGCCGATCATCACCTGGAAATAGACCGGCCCGAGGCTGTCGTTCTGGTAGCCGTGGATGACGCCGGCGGGACAGGCGATGCACTCCCAGGGGCCGAGCCGCGTGGTGATGCGCTTGCCGGTCTCGTCCTCGACGAACACGTCGAGATAGCCCTGCAGCACGAAGAAGCACTCCTCGACCTCGTGGGTGTGCGCGGCGTTGCCTTGCCCCGGCTCGACATACATGATCGACAGCGTGAAGTTCTGCGCCGGGATCACCGTCGGATCGCCGTGCTTGCCGGAACCGCCGGCACCGATGAAGCGATGCTGGGCGCGCTTGTAGCCCTCGATCTTGGCGTCCTCGAACGCCGCCCAGTCCGGCGTCTTCTCGCGGAAGCGGCCGACGAACCTCTGCATGATCTCCTCGACCGGCATATCGACCAGTTCCGGCGGACGCGGATGTCGTGCAACGCTCATGGTGGGCTCCTGTTGTTCGATTGTGGTTTGAGCTGAATCTAATCCCCGGCAGCGGCCGCCGTCAACGAAACGAGCGGCGCTACTCCGCCGCCTGCCTCTGTCCCGCCTGCACCAACTCCCAGATATAGGTCGGCGTCAGCGGCAACTGGCGCGGCTGCGCGCCGAACGACTGCAGCGCGTTCGCCACCGCGTTGGCCATCACGCCGCCGGCCGCGACGATGCCGCCCTCGCCGGCACCCTTGGCGCCGAGCGGATTGATCGGCGAGGGATGATTGTCGGTCACGAAGCAGCGCAGGTTGGGAAAGTCGCCCGCGGTCGGCAACAGGTAGTCGGCGAGCGTGCCGGTCAGGAACTGGCCGTGATCGTCGTATTGCAGATGCTCCAGCATCGCGCCACCAAGGCCCTGGACCAGCGAGCCGATCACCTGCCCGCGCAAGGTCAGCGGATTGACGATGCGGCCGACGTCCTGAACGACCACGTAGTCGACGATCCGGACCTCGCCGAGCTGCGCATCGACGGTGATGTGCGCGGCGTGCGTGCCGTAGCTGTAGGTGTGCTTGTGGTTGAGGAACGCACCCTCGGCCGTGAGCCCGGCCAGTTCCGCGAGCGCAAACGACTTACCGCCCGGACCGCTGACCCGGTCTTCACCGATCTTGATGTCGCTCGCGTCGCAGCCGAGCTTCTTCGCGCCCGCTTCGCGGATCGCGGCATGGAAATTCTTCGTCGCGTCGAGCACCGCCGAGCCACCCATCACGATCGAGCGCGAGTGATAGGCGCCGTAGCCGTCGCTCACCGTGTTGGTCGAGCCGTGATAGACGTGGCGGATGCGGTCCATCGGGATTTCCAGCGCGTCGGCGGCGATTTGCGCGAACACCGTCTCGACGCCCTGCCCGACCGCGGACGAGCCCATGAACACCGTGATCGTGCCATCGTCGTTGACGGCGAGCCGCGCGCTTTCCTTCGGGCCCGCGGCGCCGCCCTCGACGAAACAGCCTACCGCAAAGCCGTGATAGCGGCCGTCGATCAGCTTGCCCTGCAATTTCGATTTCTCGGCCCAGCCGATTTCGGTGAGGCAGCGTTCCAGCGCCTCGCGGTAGTCGCCGCTGTCGTACTGATCGTTCGCATTGGTCGGCTGCACCGATGCGATCGGATAGGGCTGCTCCGCGCTGGCGACCAGGTTGCGCCGGCGCAGATCGACCCGGTCGATGCCGAGATCCTCCGCCACCATGTCGAGCAGCCGCTCGATGTAGAAGCTCGATTCGAACCGGCCCGGCCCGCGATAGGTGCCGACCGGCGTCTTGTTGGTCATCCAGAGCAGCGAGTCGAGCTTGACGTGCGGCACGCGATACGGCCCGGCCATGAACTGCACGACGTTGCGCGCGCCGACCGCGCCGTTGGTGCGCATGTAGGCGCCCATATCGGTGTGCACCTCGCCGCGCAGGCCGATGATGGTGCCGTCGCGCTCGCAGGCGATCTCGATGTCGGCCTCGGTTTCGCGCGCGTGGTTCATCGCCATCAGGTTCTCGCGCCGGTCCTCGATCCACTTCACCGGGCGGTTGACGTGCCGCGCCGCGAACGGGATCAGGAAGTCCTCCGGGTAGAACTCGCCGCGCGCGCCGTAGCCGCCGCCGACGTCGTTCTCGATCATCTCGATCGAGTCTTCCGGCAGGCCGATCTGCTTCGCCAGAATCCGCCGGTTGAAGAACGGCACCTTGGCCGCGCCCGACACGGTGAGCCGACCTTTGGCCGCGTCCCATTCGGCCATGACGCCGCGCGGCTCCATGGTGAGGCCGTAGTGGCGGCCGGTCTTCAGGCGCTCGCGCCGCACATAGGGTGCGTTGGCGAACGCCGCGTCGGCGTCGCCCTTGCGGGCGTGGAACACCAGCGAGCGGTTGCTGCCCGCTGGCTCGAACAGAAGACTCTTGTTCTTTGCCGCCGCCTCGCGGCTGCCCACCGGATCGAGATCGTCGATCTCGACGGCGATGGCTTCCAGCGCGTCCTCGCCGATGGCAGCGCTGGTTGCCAGCACCACGGCGAGCGGCTCGCCGACATAGCGCACCTTGTCATGGGCGATGACCGGCTGCTCGAACGGCTTGAACTCCGGCAACGGCTGCAGCCGCATCGGGATGATCGGCGGGCCGCCCGGCATGTCCTTCGCCGTGATGACCGTATGCACGCCGGGGATTTTCAGCGCCGCCGCAGTGTCGATCGACTTGATGCGGCCGTGCGCCACCGAGCTGCGCAGGATCACCGCGTAAAGCACGCCATTGGGCGCAAGGTCATCGACATACTCGCCACGGCCGCGCAGGAAGCGCAGGTCCTCGCGCCGCTCGATCGGTGCGCCGATGAAGGTGTTCTTCACGGCCCGCCACCGGTTTTCTTGTAGGCGGAACGTGCGTCCAGCACGGCCTCGACGATGGAGATATAGCCGGTGCAGCGGCAGATGTTGCCCGAAAGCACGTCACGCACCCGGTCGGCATCGCAATCCGGCTCTTCGGTCAACAGCGCATGCGCCGTGGTGATGAAGCCGGGCGTGCAGAAGCCGCATTGCAGCGCGTGATGCTTGCGGAACGATTTCTGCAACGGCGTGAGGTCGGCGTCATTCGACAGGCCTTCGACCGTCACCACCTTGGCGCCTTCGGCCTGCACCGCGAGCATCAGGCAGGAGCGGACGGCGTCGCCGTTCACCAGCACGGTGCAGGCGCCGCAGACGCCGTGCTCGCAGCCGAGATGCGTGCCGGTCAGGCGCAGGTTCTGGCGCAGGCAGTCGGCCAGCGTCAGGCGCGGCTCGACCTCGACCGAAACTGACTTGCCGTTGACCTCGAATTGGACCGGCATGATGAGCTACGCTGCCGCGATCTTGAGCGCGCGCTCGACCAGCGTGCCGGTGAGCGCGCGGCGATAGGCGGCGCTGGCGTGAATGTCCTGCTGCGGCTCGACTGCGGCAGATGCGGCCGCGGCGGCCCTGGCGATGGTCGCCTCGTCGATTGTATTGCCGTTGATCGCTGCTTCGACCGCGGTGAGCCGCTGCGGACGGTCGCCAACCCCGATCACGCCGACATGGGCGTTGCTTGCCTTGCCGCTCGGATCGGGATCGTAATAGAGCGCGACGCCGGCCATGGCGAAATCGCCGCGCCGCCGCGCGAACTCCTGGAAACCGAAGCGTCGCGACTGGGGCCACGCCGGCAGGCGGATCTCGGTGATGATCTCGTCGGGCTCGAGCGCCGTGGTGAGCGCGCCGAGGAAGAAATCGGCGGCCTTGATGACGCGCGATCCGGACTTTCCGGTGACGGCGATTCCGGCGTCGCAGGTCATCGCGATGCCCGGCATCTCGGCCGCGGGATCGGCGTGCGCGATGCTGCCGCCGACGGTGCCGCGATTGCGAATCTGGTAGTGCGCGACATGGGCGATCGCCGCCTTCAGCAACGGATGCGCCGTCTTCAGGCGTTCGTCGTCCTCGATGTCGCGCCAGCGCACCATGGCGCCGAGCTTCACGCCGTCGCTGTCGATCGCAATTTTGTTGAGGCCGGGCAGCTTGCGCAGATCGACGAGCAGCGAGGGCGAAGCCACACGGAACGCGAGCATCGGCATCAGGCTCTGGCCGCCGGCGATGGCCTTGGCGTCGCCGTCATGCGAGGCGAGCAGCGCGACCGCTTCGCTGAGCGTCGCCGGGCAGGCGTATTCGAAGGGCGGCAATTTCATGACTTGCGCTTCAACCTTCGATCACGCTGTAAGAACCTGCAGGCCGGGCTACTATCACCGTCCCGGCCCGGCCCGTCAACGCGCCCCACGCAGTTGCGCTATGATGCGGCGGCATGTCACCAAGTCCGCTTTCAAGTCCACTGACCAATCCCCTTGGAGAATGAGATGGCCCTGTCCCTGAGCCTGTCGGCCTGCAACTACGACCGCACCGCCGCGCTGTTCGACGGCCGCGTCACGATCGAAGGCTGCGATGTCATGGCCGTCCCGCTCGAGCCCGAGGAGTCGTTCCACCGCGCCTTCAAGTTTCAGGAGTTCGACGTCTCCGAAATCTCGATGAGCAGCTACCTGATGACCACCGCGCGCGGCGATGCGCACTACGTCGCCGTTCCGGCTTTCGTGTCGCGGCTGTTCCGGCACAGCGGCATCTACATCCGCACCGATCGCGGCATCAAGCGGCCGGAGGACCTCAAGGGCAAGACCATCGGCCTGCCGGAATACCAGATGACCGCCAACGTCTGGATCAGGGGCACGCTGCAGGACGAACACGGCGTCAAGCCGAGCGACATCAAATGGCGGCGCGGCGGACTCGAAGAGCCCGGCCGCGAAGAGCGCGCCAAGATCAAGCTGCCGCCCGAGATCGACCTGCAGGCCGTGCCCGAACACCGCACCCTGTCCGACATGCTGGCGAAGGGCGAGATCGACGGCCTGCTCAGCGCGCGGGCGCCATCATGCTTCATCAATGGCGCGCCGAACGTCGGGCGGCTGTTTCCGGATTATCCGGCGGTCGAGGAGGCGTATTTCAAGAAGACCAAGCTGTTCCCGATCATGCACGCCATCGGCATCCGCCGCTCCCTGGTGGAGCAGCATCCCTGGCTCGCGGTCAGTGTCTACAAGGCGTTTCTCAAGGCGAAAGAGCTGTGCATGCACGAGCTCGGCCAGATCGGCCACCTGGCGACTTCGCAGCCGTGGAGCGTCTACGAGCACGAGCGGCTGCAGAAGGTGATGGGCGAGGACTACTGGAGCTACGGCGCGCACGAGAACCGCCACGGCCTCGAAACGCTGATGCGCTATTCGTTCGAGCAGGGGCTTTCGGTGCGCCAGGTGCCGGTCGACGAGATGTTCGCCAAGCCGACATACGATCTGTCGAAGATTTAAAGCACACCACCATCAACGTCATGGCCGGGCATAGCCGTCGAAGACGGCGTCGCTTCGCTCGCCTATGTCCCAGCCATCCACGTCTTACTCCCTTGCCAAGGCGTGGATGCCCGGCACAAGGCCGGGCATGACGGAGCGCTACATCACGACTTGCGCTGCCTCGCCTCTTCAATCATCTCCCACACCTGCGGCGGCGACAGCGGCAGCGCGCGCGGCTCGACGCCGAGCGACGACAGCGCATTCGCCACTGCGTTTGCGATCACGCCGCCGACCGGAATGATGCCACCCTCGCCGGCGCCCTTGGCGCCGAGCGGATTGTGCGGCGCCGGCTTCAACTCCAGCGCGACGGCGCGGATGACCGGGAAGTCGCCCGCAGTCGGCAGCAGGTAGTCGGCGAGCGTGCCGGTCAGCAACTGCCCGTTGTCGTCGTAGACCAGATGCTCCAGCAGCGCGCCGCCCAGCCCCTGCACGACGGCGCCGACGGTCTGGCCGTGCAGCGTCAGCGGATTGATGATGCGCCCGACGTCCTCGACCGCGACGTAGTCGAGCAGCGCCACCTGGCCAGTGCCGGGATCGACCGCGACATGGGCGGCGTGGGCGCCGTAGCTGTAGGTGCGCTTGTTGCTGGCATAGGTGCCTTCGGCCGAGATGCCGCCCAAGGCCAGCGTCGCCAGCGCCACCGAAGCCTTGCCGGGACCGACCGCGCTATCGCCGTCGATCACGATCTCGTTCGCGTCGCATCCGAAGTGCTTCGCCGCGGCGGCGCGGATCGCGTCCTTGAAAGCCTGCGCAGCGATCAGGATTGCCGAGCCGCCCATCACCGTCGAGCGTGAGCTGTAGGAGCCGTAGCCCTGCTTCACGTGGGTGGTCGAGCCGTGGAACACGCCGCGGATGCGCTCCATCGGGATTTCCAGCGCATCGGCGGCGATCTGCGCAAAGATGGTCTCGATGCCCTGGCCGATCGCCGACGAGCCGACATAGACCGAAACCACGCCGTCGGTCTCCAGCACCAGCCGCACGTTCTCGCGCGGGCCGGAGCCGCCGCCTTCCAGATAGCAGCCGACGCCGATGCCGTGATAACGGCCGCCGATCAGCTTGCCTTGCAGCGCCGACTTGCCGGCCCAGTCGAACTCGGCGAGGCAGCGGTCGAGCGTCGCCTGATAGTCGCCGTTGTCGGTTTCGGTCGAAACGTCGAGCGGCATCACGGTCGCCATCTGCCATGGCATCTCGTCGTCGGAGACCAGATTGCGCCGCCGGAACTCGACCCGGTCGACACCCAAATCCTTCGCCGCCATGTCGAACAGCCGCTCGCGGAAAAAATCCGCCTCGAACCGCCCCGGACCGCGATAGGTGCCGGCCGGCGTCTTGTTGGTCATCAGCAACGCGCCGTCGACGTGGATGTTCGGGATGCGGTAAGGGCCCGACAGCACCTGCAGGATGTTGCGCGCGGCGGTGATGCCGTTGGTCCGGATGTAGGCGCCGAGATCGACCGACACATGCCCGCGCAAGGCCCGGATCGTGCCGTCGCGATCGCAGGCGAGCTCCAGCTCGCATTCGGCGTCGCGCGCGTGATTGGTCGCCATCAGGTGCTCGCGCCGGTCCTCGATCCATCGCACCGGCCGCTTGAGCAACCGCGCCGCGAACGGGACCAGGAAATCCTCCGGATAGAACTCGCCGCGCACGCCGAAGCCGCCGCCGACATCGGCCTCGATCATGGTGATGGCGTCTTCGGCCAATCCCATCTGCTTCGCCAGGATGCGGCGGTTGTGGAACGCCACCTTGGCCGCGCCTGATACCGTGAGATGCTGCTTGGCCTCGTCCCATTCGGCGAGGAAACCGCGCGACTCCATCGGCACCGCGGTGAAGCGCTGCACCTCGAAGCGCTCGCGCCGCACATAGGGCGCGTTCTTGAAAGCGGCCTCGGCGTCGCCGCGCAGCGCGGTCAACGTGCTCACCAAGTTACTGCCGTGCTCGAACAGCACGCTGGCATCGCTGCGCGACATGGCGCGATCGGCGACCGCGGGCAATTCCTCGATGTCGAGCGCGATATCTTCCAGCGCGTCCTCGGCCAGCGCCGCGCTGTCGGCCACCACCACGGCGATCGGCTCACCGACGTAACGCACCTTGCCGTGCGCGATCACCGGCTGCTGGTAGCCCGCAAACGCCGGCAACAGCTCCTGCCGCATGGTGATGACCGGAATGTCGCCGATCTCAGCCGCCGTGATCACCGCGTGCACGCCGAGCCGCGCACGCGCAGCGCTGCAATCGATCGCACGGATGCGGCCGTGCGCCACCGAGCTGCGCAGGATCGCGGCGTGCAGCATGCCCTCGCGCGTCAGATCGCCGACGAACTGTCCCCGGCCGCGCAGGAAACGCAAATCCTCGATGCGTTCGATCGGACTGCCGATGAGAGAATTCGCCGGTCGCATGACGGCACTAAATCTTCCCCGCCAGCAGCTTGAACAGCCGCGACGGCGTCACTGGATATTCCGCGATCCGCACCCCGAACGGTTTCAGCGCGCTCTCGATCGCCGAGACGATCGCGCCCGCCGCCGGCACGCAGCCGGATTCGCCGACGCCCTTCACCCCGAGCGGATTGAGCGGCGAGGGAAACTCGGCGAACGTCAGCTCGACGTTGGGTACGTCGGTCGAGCCCGGCAGCAGGTAGTCGGCGAAGTTGGTGGTCATCGGTTGTGCCTGGTCGTCGTAGGCCATCAACTCCAGCAGCGCATTGCCGATGCCGTGCGCCACGCCGCCGACGATCTGGCCCTCGACGATCATCGGATTGATCACCCGGCCGCTGTCGTTGACCACAATGTAGCGCAGGATGCGCACGCCGCAGGTGCCGATGTCGACCTCGACCTCCACCGCATGACATCCCATGCCGTAGGTCAGCGTCGGCGGAATGAAGTTCTGCATGCTTTCGAGACCCGGCTCGAAATTGCCCGGCAGCGAATAGCCCGGCACGCCGGACACCGCCTCGGCCACCGCTTTCAGCGTCACGCCGCTGCCCGGCACGCCTGCGACGTCGATGCGGCCGTCGCGGATTTCAAGATCGTCGGGGCTCGCCTCCAGCATGTGGGCGGCAACGGCGAGCGCCTTCTCGCGCACCGCGACCGCGGCGAGATGCACCGCCGAACCCGCCGTGATGGTCTGCCGGCTGGCAAAGCCCCCCTGGCCGTGCGGGATGATAGAGGTGTCGCCGGCCATCACCGTGACCGTGTCCGGCTCCACGCCGAACTGCTCGGCGCAGATCTGCGCCAACGCGGTCCTGATGCCCTGCCCCATCGGCATCGCGCCGGTGTAGACCGAGATTCGGCCCGAACGGCCAATGCGCACGATGCCGGACTCGAACGGGCCGCGGCCGGTGCCTTTCATACCGTTGCCGACGCCGATGCCGAGATAGCGTCCCTCGGCGCGCGCGCGGGCCTGGCGCTCGGCAAAGCCAGCATAGCCGATCAGGTCCATCGCACGTTGCTGCGAGCCTGGGAAATCGCCGCTGTCGAGCGTGATGCCGCCGCCCGAGCGCGTCTTCAGCGGCGTGGCGTAGGGCATCTTGTCCGCCGGCACCAGGTTGCGGCGCCGCACCTCGGCGCGGTCGAGCGCAAGCGCGTCGGCTATGGCGTCGAGCACGCGCTCCATGGCGAACGCGCCCTCGGGATAGCCGGCGCCGCGCACCGGCATGGTCGCGACCTTGTTGGTCTCGACCACCTGCACGTCGAGCTCGTAGGCCGGCAGGATGTACGGCCCCGGCAGCGCGGTCGAGGCATTGAACGGCAGGTTGATGCCCTGCGGCGTATAGGCGCCCTCGTCGTGGATCATGCGGCCGCGCACGCCGAGCAGCCGGCCATCGCCGTCGAAGGCGACCTCGAGATCCCAATACTGGTCGCGCTCCTGGATCGCCGACAGGAAATGCTCGCGCCGGTCCTCGATCCATTTGATCGGACGCCGCAGCATCAGCGAGGCCGCGGCGACCACCACCTCCTCCGGATACATCACGAACTTGGCGCCGAAGCCGCCGCCGACGTCGGGCGCAACCACGCGCACCTGGTTCTCGTCGAGCCGCAGCAGCAGCATCAGGAACGCCCGCACCTCGTGCGCGAGCTGGGTCGAGGTCCACAGCGTCAGGCGGTCCTCGTTCACGTCGTAGACGGCGAGCGCGCCGCGGCCTTCGATCGAATGCGCGCCGCCGCGATGCTGCTTGATGTTGACGCTCGCCCGATGCGGTGCGCGCGCGAACGCCGCAGCGACGTCGCCGTAGGACTGCTTGAACTCGTGCATCAGGTTGCTGGTCTTGCGGCTGTGCGCGACCGGCGCCCCCGGCGCCAGCGCCTGCCGGCAATCCGACACCGCCGGCAGCACCTCGTAGTCGACCGCAACCAGGGCCGCGGCATCTTCCGCGAGATAGCGGCTCTCGGCGATGACGACCGCCACGGCCTCGCCGACGAATGCGACCTCGTCCTTGGCCAGCACGAACTGCGTGATGTCCGGCGGCAGCTGCGCAGTACGGAACTGCAGCGGGATGCGCTCCTGCGACAACAGCGGCTTGAGATCGTCGAGGGTCAGCACCACATGCACGCCGGGCGCCTGCCGCGCCGCGCGCACGTCGATGCCGCGGATCAGGGCATGGCCGTGCGGGCTGCGCACGAACGCCGCCTGCAGCATGCCGGGAAATTGCAGATCGTCGACGAAGCGGCCGCGGCCCTGCAGCAGCGGCAGGTCCTCGATCCGTTTGACCGAATGTCCGATGTATCGAAGGTCGGTCACGTCTGGCGATTGTCAGTCGATCTTCACGCCGGACGCCTTGACGACTTCGGCCCACCGGGCCCGCTCGGCGCGCGTGAAGGCGACGAACTCGTCAGGCGAGGAGAGCTGCGAATCCGCGCCGGCGGCTTGCAACTGTTTCACGACCTCCGGCAGCCCCCAGATGCGCTTCGCCTCGGCCGCGATCTTGTCGACGACCGGACGCGGCGTGCCGGCGGGCGCGAACAGACCCTGCCACGCCGTCGCCTCGTAGCCCTTCACGGTCTCGCCGATGCTCGGCACGTCGGGCGCCGACGAACTGCGCTTCGGCGTACTCACCCCGAGCGCCCGCACCGTGCCCTGCTGGGCGTGCGGCCAGACCGTGGTCATGCTGTCGATGGCAAGATGGATGTTGCCGCCGAGTAGCATATTGACCACGTCGCCGGTCGAACGAAAGGGTACATGAGTCAGCTTGGTGCCAACCGCGCGCTCAAGCATCACCACCGACAGATGCGAAGAGGTGCCAAGCCCGGACGAGCCGTAGTTGACCTTGCCCTCGTTGGCCTTGAGGTAGGCGATCAGCTCCGGCACGGTTTTCACCGGCAGCTTCGGGTCGATCACCAGGAGATTGGGAAAGCTCACCAACTGCGTGATCGGCTGCAGGTCGCGATCGACGTCGAACGTCAGCTTGGTATAGAGCGCCGCGTTGACCGCGATCGAGCTGACGGTCCCGAGCAGCAGCGTGTAGCCGTCGGCTGCCGCCTTCGTCACGTAGCCGGTGCCGATGCTGCCGCCGGCGCCGGCCCGGTTCTCGACCACGACCGTCGTGCCGAACTTGGCCTGCATATGGGTCGCGAGAATACGGGCGAGCAGATCGGCGGAGCCGCCGGCCCCGAACGGCACCACGATGGTGACCTGCCGCTGCGGCCATTCCTGGGGCTGGGCTTGGCCCTGAGCCGGTCCGGCCAGGCCGAGAACGCATGCGACAATGGCGGTGAGAGCGGCTCGCATAGCACAACCTCCGGGCAGGAATGGATGCGCCGAGCGTGACACGTCGGCGGGCTTGGTTCAACATGCGAGCCATGACGGGCGCGCGGCGCGCATAGCGTCGATCGCAGAGCCATCGGGGGAGAGAGGCAGATGAAGTTCGGGGTCGGGCAATCGGTACCGCGCACGGAAGATCCGCGTTTCCTCAAAGGCCGTGGCCGATATGTGGATGACATCGCACCGGCGCATGTAACCCATGGTCTGGTGGTGCGCTCGCCGCATGCGCACGCCTCGATCAAGTCGATCGACGCGAGCGCGGCCAAGACGGCCGCCGGCGTGCTGCTGGTGCTCACCGGCCAGGATGCCGACGC
Organism: Rhodoplanes serenus; assembly: GCA_945893085.1. Lineage (GTDB taxonomy): Bacteria > Pseudomonadota > Alphaproteobacteria > Rhizobiales > Xanthobacteraceae > Z2-YC6860. Next base: position 13,095 of record CAMDEB010000068.1, read on the forward strand.
CGACAATATCGGCGTCCTCCCCGCGACGCCGCCGATCGCCGTCGGCGGGCCGGCCAAGGCGTTCATGGCGCTGCATCGGGTGCTGGCGCGCGGGCGCGTGCGGCACGTCGGCGATCCGGTGGCGTTCGTTGTCGCCGAGACCTTGCATCAGGCGCGCGACGCCGCCGAATTGCTCACGATCGACTACGAGGTCCTGCCTGCGGTGATCGTGACCGACGCCGCGGCGAAACCCGGCGCGCCGCTGGTGTGGGACGAGGCGCCGAACAACATGTGGTACGCGCTGGAGCGCGGCGACAAGACGACGACGGACGCCGCCTTCAAAACCGCCGCGCATGTCGTGACCTTGCGGGTCAACAACAACCGCATCACCGCCAACTCGATGGAGGCGCGCACCGCGCTCGGCGAATACGACGCCTCGACCCGGCGCACCACGCTGCACACCAGTTCGCAGATGCCGCACAAGGTCCGGGCGATGTTGGCCGGCGCGGTGTTCCGCGAGCCCGAGGTCAACTTCCGCGTTGTTGCGCCGGACGTCGGTGGCGGCTTCGGCATGAAGGGCGGCACCTATCCCGAGGACGTGCTGGTGGTGTGGGCCGCGCGCAGGATCAACCGGCCGGTGAAGTGGGTCTCCGATCGCTCCGAAGGAATGCTCAGCGACAGCCATGCCCGCGATTGCATCAGCGTGGCTTCGCTCGCGCTCGACGCCAAGGGCAAGTTCGTCGGCTTGCGCATCGAGACCGATTTCGCGCAGGGCGCCTACCTGACGTCGAGCGCGGGCGTGCCGTCGGGGCTCGGATCGCTTGCCTACACCAACTGCTACGACATCCCCGCGGCGCACGTGAGCTATCGCCACGTCTACACCAACACGGTGCCGATGGGCCCCTATCGCGGCGCCGGCAAGCCGGAGGCGGTCTACCTGATGGAGCGGCTGGTCGACACCGCCGCGCGCGAGCTGAACATCGATCCGGCGGAGCTGCGGCGGAAGAACTACATCAAGCCCGCCGCTGTCCCTTACAAGACGCCGTTCACCGCCGTGCACGACAGTGCGAACTACGAAGCGGTGATGGAGAAGGCGCTGCACCTCGCCGACTACGGCGGCTTCGCCGCGCGGCGCAAGGAGTCGCAGAAGAAGGGCAAGCTGCGCGGCCGCGGCATCGCCTATTTCATGGAGATCGCCGCGCCGTTCAACGACCGGATGGAGGTCCGCTTCGACGAGAACGGCACCATCACCATCGTCTCCGGCACCCACAACCACGGCCAGGGCCACGAGACGGTC
>CAMDEB010000069.1 GCA_945893085.1 Rhodoplanes serenus
TTCGATCATCGAATGATCGAAGCCATGACCCGGAAGCGCCAACCCACTCTTAAGTGCGCAAGTGCGGTATACCGCACTTGCGTCGGCGCGGGCGTCGTCGCGAGCATCATCGAGTGAAGGTGTCATGCCCGGGCTTGACCCGGGCATCCATCGGTTCGCGAAGATGATGGATCGCCGGGTCAAGCCCGGCGATGACAAAGGAATAAGACGTGGATGGTCGGGACAAGCCCGGCCATGACGGGACAGAAAGACGAGACCATGAACGGCCAGAATATCCGGATCCGGCTCAAGGCGTTCGACCACCGTATCCTCGATGCGTCGACGCGCGAGATCGTCAACACCGCCACGCGCACCCGTGCGCAGGTGCGGGGGCCGATCCCGCTGCCGACCAAGATCGAGAAGTTCACGGTCAACCGCTCGCCGCACGTCGACAAGAAAAGCCGTGAGCAGTTCGAAATGCGCACGCACAAGCGTCTGCTCGACATCGTCGATCCGACGCCGCAGACCGTCGACGCGCTGATGAAGCTCGATCTCGCCGCCGGCGTCGACGTCGAAATCAAGCTCTGATCCGCACCGGGACAACGAGGAAACATCAATGCGCTCCGGGGTGATCGCCCAGAAGGTCGGAATGACCCGCCTCTTCACCGAGGCCGGCGAGCATGTGCCAGTCACCGTGCTCCGCCTGGCGCAATGCCAGGTCGTTGCGCACCGCACCAAGGACCAGAACGGCTATGTCGCGCTGCAGCTCGGCGCCGGCACCCGCAAGGTCAAGAACGTCAGCAAGGCCGAGCGCGGCCGGTTCGCCATCGCCAAGGTCGAGCCCAAGCGCAAGATCGCCGAATTCCGTGTCAGCGATGACGCGGTGATTCCGGTCGGCGCCGAGATCACCGCCGACCATTTCGTGGTCGGCCAGTTCGTCGACGTCACCGGCACCACGATCGGCAAGGGCTTCGCCGGCGGCATGAAGCGCTGGAACTTCGGCGGCCTGCGCGCCTCGCACGGCGTGTCGGTCTCGCATCGTTCGATCGGTTCGACCGGCGGCCGTCAGGATCCGGGCAAGACCTTCAAGAACAAGAAGATGCCGGGCCACATGGGCGTCGAGCGCGTCACCACGCTCAATCTGCGCGTGGTGCAGACCGACGTCGAGCGCGGCCTGCTGCTGATCGAGGGCGCGGTGCCCGGCAGCAAGGGCGGCTGGATCACGGTGCGCGATGCCGTGAAGAAGGCGCTGCCGAAGGATGCGCCGAAGCCGGGCAAGTTCAAGGCGCCGGCCGGCGAAGCCAAGGCTACCGACACCAAGGCGGATGCTCAGTCCGAGGCGCCGGCCGAGCAGGCCGACGCTGCGAAGGAGGGTGCGTGATATGGAGCTGAAGATCACCACCATCGAGGGCAAGGCGGCCGGCTCGATCGAGCTTTCGGACGCGATCTTCGGATTGAAGCCCCGCCCCGATCTCATTCAACGCTGCGTGCGCTGGCAACTCGCCAAGCGCCGGGCCGGCACCCACAAGGTCAAGAACCGGGCCGAGATCAACCGCACCGGCAAGAAGATGTATGCCCAGAAGGGCACCGGCGGCGCGCGTCACGGCTCGATGCGCACCAACCTGTTCCGCGGCGGCGGCCGTTCGTTCGGTCCGCTGGTGCGCAGCCACGAGCACGGCCTGCCGAAAAAGGTCCGCGCGCTGGCGCTGCGGCACGCCCTGTCGGCCAAGGCCAATGACGGCGGCATCATCATCCTCGACAAGGCCTCGGTGAAGGACGGCAAGACCAAGATGCTGGCGGCGAATTTCGAAAAGCTCGGGCTCAACAATGCGCTGATCATCGACGGCGCCGAGATCGAGGTGGGCTTCCGCAATGCGGCCCGCAACATTCCCAACATCGACGTGCTGCCGGTGCAGGGCATCAACGTCTACGACATCCTGCGCCGCGGCAAGCTGGTGCTGACCAAGGCCGCGCTCGATGCGTTGGAGGCGCGCTTCAAATGAGCACCACTGATCCGCGCCACTACGACATCCTGATCGCTCCGGTCATCACCGAGAAGGCGACCGCTGCCTCCGAGCACAACAAGGTCGTGTTCAAGGTCGCCCGCACGGCGACCAAGCCGCAGATCAAGGACGCGGTCGAGAAGCTGTTCGACGTCAAGGTGAAGAGCGTCAACACGCTGATCCGCAAGGGCAAGATGAAGGTGTTCAAGAACATGCTGGGCGAGCAGCAGTCGACCAAGCGCGCCATCGTGACTCTCGAAGAGGGTCACCGCATCGACGTGACCACCGGTCTGTGAGGGCACTGAGATGGCATTGAAATCATACAAGCCGACCACGCCCAGCCAGCGGCAGCTCGTGCTCGTCGACCGCAGCGGCCTCTACAGCGGCAAGCCGGTGAAGAGCCTGGTCGAAGGCCAGAACGCGACCGGCGGCCGCAACAACGCCGGCCGCATCACCTCGCGCTTCCGCGGCGGCGGCCACAAGCAGGCCTACCGCAAGATCGACTTCAAGCGCGCCAAGGCCGACCAGCCGGCCAAGGTCGAGCGGCTCGAATACGATCCCAACCGCACCGCCTTCATCGCGCTGGTGCAGTACGGCGACGGCGAGCAGGCCTACATCCTCGCGCCGCAGCGGATTTCGGTCGGCGACACCATCGTCTCGGGCGAGAACGTCGACATCAAGCCGGGCAATGCGATGCCGCTGGCCAACATGCCGGTCGGCACCATCGTCCACAACGTCGAGCTCAAGATCGGCAAGGGCGGCCAGATCGCGCGCTCGGCCGGCACCTACGCGCAGATCGTCGGCCGCGATCAGGACTACGTCATCCTGCGTCTGAACTCCGCCGAGCAGCGCCTGGTGCACGGCCGCTGCATGGCGACGGTCGGCGCGGTGTCGAACCCCGACAACATGAACGTCTCGATCGGCAAGGCCGGTCGCAAGCGCTGGATGGGCCGCATGCCGCACAACCGCGGCGTGACCATGAACCCGATCGACCATCCGCACGGCGGCGGCGAAGGCCGCACCTCGGGCGGCCGCCATCCGGTGACGCCGTGGGGCTTCCCGACCAAGGGCAAGAAGACCCGCAAGAACAAGTCGACCACGAAATTCATCATGCTCAGCCGCCACAAGCGGAAGAAGCAGAGCTAGGGATCGCATCATGGCGCGTTCGGTTTGGAAGGGCCCGTTTGTCGACGGCTATCTGCTGAAGAAGGCAGAGAAGGCGCGCGGCTCGTCCCGCAACGAGATGATCCGGATCTGGAGCCGGCGCTCGACCATCCTGCCGCAGTTCGTCGGCCTGATGTTCGGCGTCTACAACGGTCAGAAGCATGTCCCGGTGATGGTCACCGAGGAGATGGTCGGCCACAAGTTCGGCGAGTTCTCGCCGACCCGCACGTTCTACGGCCACACCTCCGACCGCAAGGCCAAGCGCACAGCCGCTCCAGGCACCCCGGCACCGGCCGCGGCGCCGGCGGCGGCGAGCTAAAAGGGTTTACGAGGAACGATCATGGGCAAACGCGCACGCGAACGAGCGCTCCCCGACAACGAGGCCAAGGCGGTGGCCCGCATGCTGCGGGTGTCGCCTCAGAAGCTCAATCTTGTCGCGCAGCTGATCCGCGGCAAGAAGGTGGCGATGGCGCTCGCTGATCTGGAGTTCTCGCACAAGCGCATCTCGGTCGAGGTGCGCAAGTGTCTGGAGTCGGCGATCGCCAATGCCGAGAACAACCACGACCTCGACGTCGATGATCTGATCGTCGCCGAGGCGCACGTCGGCAAGGCGCTGGTGCTCAAGCGCTCCACCCCGCGCGGCCGTGGCCGCATGGGACGCATTTTCAAGCCGTTCGCCAACCTGACGATCATCGTTCGTCAGGTCGAAGCTGCAGCTTAAGGACTGAAGTCATGGGTCAAAAGGTCAATCCGATCGGGCTGCGGCTCGGCATCAACCGGACCTGGGATTCGCGCTGGTACGCCGGCAAGGGCGAGTACGGCACGCTGCTGCACGAGGACATCAAGATCCGCAAGGATCTGATGAAGGAGCTCAAGCAGGCGGCGGTGTCGAAGATCGTGATCGAGCGCCCGCACAAGAAGTGCCGCGTGACGATCCATTCGGCGCGGCCGGGCGTGGTGATCGGCAAGAAGGGCGCCGACATCGAGAAGCTGCGCAAGCAGGTCGCGGCGCTGACCGACAGCGACGTGGTCATCAACATCATCGAAATCCGCAAACCCGAGCTCGACGCCACGCTGGTCGCCGAATCGATCGCCCAGCAGCTCGAGCGCCGCGTCGCGTTCCGCCGCGCCATGAAGCGCGCCGTGCAATCGGCGATGCGGCTCGGCGCCGGCGGCATCCGCATCAACTGCTCCGGCCGTCTCGGCGGCGCCGAGATCGCGCGCATGGAGTGGTACCGAGAGGGCCGGGTGCCGCTGCACACGCTGCGCGCCGACGTCGACTACGGCGTCGCCACCGCTTTCACCACCTACGGCACCTGCGGCGTAAAGGTTTGGATATTCAAGGGCGAGATCATGGAGCACGACTCGATGGCGCAGGATAAGCGCCTCGCCGAAGCCGAGGCCGGCCGTCCGTCGCGCCGCGAAGGCTGAGGAAGCAAAAGGTCATTCGTCATGCTGCAACCGAAGAAAACCAAGTACCGCAAGGCGCACAAGGGCCGCATCCGCGGCCTCGCGACCAGCGGCGCGATCCTCGCCTTCGGCCAGTTCGGTCTCAAGGCGACGGAGCCGGACCGGGTCACCGCGCGCCAGATCGAGGCGGCGCGCCGCGCGCTCACCCGCCACATGAAGCGTGCGGGCCGGGTGTGGATCCGGGTCTATCCGGACGTGCCGGTCTCCAAGAAGCCGCTCGAGGTCCGAATGGGCTCGGGCAAGGGCGCAGTCGAGCTCTGGGTGACGCGGGTCAAGCCCGGCCGCATCCTGTTCGAGGTCGACGGCATCTCGATCGAGACCGCCAAGGAGGCGCTGTCGCTCGCCGCCGCCAAGCTGCCGATCAAGACCCGTTTCGTTGCGCGCATCTCTGAGTAAGGCCAAGGACACGCCATGAAAGCTTCCGACGCGCGGGCCATGACCGTCGACCAGATCGACGACGAGGTCCTCAAGCTCAAGAAGGAGCAGTTCAACCTGCGCTTCCAGCGGGCGACCGGCCAGCTCGAGAACACCTCGCGCGTGCGCGTGGTGCGCCGCGACATCGCGCGGCTCAAGACCGTGGCGCGGATGAAGCGGTCGGGCGATCCGGTGACGTCGGTGAAGGCCGCCGAGGTGGTGAAGCCCAAGCGGGCGAAGTCGACGATGCGGCCGAAGGTCAAAGCGAATTCGAGGTCGAAGCCGAAGCTCAAGTCCCGCTCCAAGCTGCTGCGGACCCGGGCCAAGGCGAAGACCAAGCTCCGCAATAGTATGAATAAGTAGAGGATCGAGATGCCGAAGCGAACGCTGCAGGGCGTAGTGGTCAGCGACAAACAGGACAAGACCGTCACTGTTCGTGTCGAACGCCGCTTCACGCATCCGGTCATGAAGAAAACCGTGCGCCGGTCGAAGACCTTCCACGCCCACGACGAGGCCAACGAATATTCGGTCGGCGACCTGGTGTGGATCGAGGAGCACAAGCCGATTTCCAAGCTCAAGCACTGGATGGTGATCCAGGGCGAGAAGCGGGCGAAGACCGAGGCGCCGATCGCTTCGGACTCCGAGACCTCGCCGAAGAAGGCCAAGTCGGCCGGCAAACAGAAGGCCAAAGCGCAGTAAGCGCGTGGCGGAACGGAATTAGAGGCGCCCATGATTCAGATGCAAACCAACCTCGACGTCGCCGACAATTCCGGCGCGCGCCGCGTCATGTGCATCAAGGTGCTGGGCGGCTCCAAGCGCAAGTACGCCACCATCGGCGACGTGATCGTCGTCTCGGTGAAGGAGGCGATCCCGCGCGGCCGCGTCAAGAAGGGCGAGGTGATGAAGGCCGTCGTGGTGCGGGTCCGCAAGGACATCCATCGCCCGGACGGTTCGGTCATCCGCTTCGACCGCAACGCCGCGGTGCTGATCAATCCGCAGATGGAGCCGGTCGGCACGCGCATCTTCGGGCCGGTGCCGCGCGAACTGCGCGCCAAGAACCACATGAAGATCATTTCGCTTGCGCCGGAGGTCCTGTGATGGCGGCCAAGATCAAGAAGGGCGACAAGGTCGTCGTGCTCGCGGGCCGCGACAAGGGCCGCACCGGCGAGGTGTTCGAGGTGCGTCCGAGCGAGGGCCGCGCGCGGGTGCGCGGCATCAACATGGTCAAGCGCCACCAGCGCCAGACCGCGCAGCAGGAGGGCGGCATCATCTCGAAGGAGGCGACCATCCACCTGTCCAACCTGGCCTATGCCGATCCCAAGGACGGCAAGCCCACCCGCGTCGGCTTCAAGGTCATGCCTGACGGCAAGCGGGTGCGTATCGCCAAGCGTTCGGGAGTCGAGATCGATGGCTGACAAGGAAAAAGACGGCGCCAAGGCCGAGCGCGCCCCGAAGACCGACAGGTCGCCGGAGGCTGCCGCCAGGGCCGAGAAGGCGCAGGCCGCCAAGGAGCGCGCCGCCAAGAAAGAGGCGGCGCCGGCCGAGAAGAAGGCCCGCGAGCCCGAGGAGCGCGTGACGCCGCGGCTGCGGATCGCTTTCGACCAGGAGGTGCGCAAGAAGCTCACCGAGCAGTTCGGCTACAAGAACGGCATGCAGGTGCCGATGCTCGAAAAGGTCGTGCTCAACATGGGCATCGGCGAGGCCGTGAACGACCGCAAGAAGGTCGAGCAGGCGGCCGAGGCGCTGGCGCTGATCGCCGGCCAGAAACCGGTGATCACCAAGTCGCGCAAGTCGATCGCGACCTACAAGCTGCGCGACGGCCAGGCGATCGGCTGCAAGGTGACGCTGCGCAAGGCGCGCATGTACGAGTTCATCGACCGGCTGATCAACATCGCGCTGCCGCGCGTGCGCGACTTCCGCGGCCTCAATCCCAAGAGCTTCGACGGTGGCGGCAACTATTCGCTCGGCATCAAGGAGCACATCATCTTCCCGGAGATCGACTACGACAAGACGGCCGATGTCTGGGGCATGGATATCACGGTCTGCACCAGCGCGCGCACCGACGACGAGGCGCGCGCCCTGCTGGCTGCATTCAACTTCCCGTTCCGGCAGTGAGGCCAAATCCTTAAAGGGCAAATTCCTTAAAGGGCAAGTCCTCAAACGCGGAAACCCAGGAGAACGTAATGGCGAAGAAGAGTTCGATCGAGAAGAACAATCGTCGTCGCAGGATGACGAAGCAGGCTGCGAGCCGGCGCTCGCGCCTGAAGGCGATCGTGATGGACAAGCAGAGGCCGATGGAAGAGCGCTTCGCCGCCACCCTGAAGCTCGCGAAACTGCCGCGCAACGCGGCGGCGGTCCGCATCCGCAACCGGTGCGAGATCACCGGCCGGCCGCGGGCGGTTTACCGCAAGCACAAGATGTCCCGCATCGCGCTGCGCGAACTCGGGTCCAAGGGCCTGATTCCCGGCCTCGTGAAGTCGAGCTGGTGAGGAGGATCGCATGTCTTTGAACGATCCGCTCAGCGACCTGATCGCGCGCATCAACAACGCGCAGATGCGCAAGAAGCCCAAGGTCTCGACCCCGGGCTCCAAGCTCCGCGTCAGCGTGCTCGATGTGCTCAAGAACGAGGGCTACATCCGCGGCTACGCCGCCGTCGATCACGCCGACGGCCGCAGCGAGCTCGAGATCGAGCTGAAGTATTCCGACGGCCAACCGGTGATCCGCGAAATGTCGCGGGTGTCCAAGCCCGGCCGCCGCGTCTATGTCGCAGTCAGGAACCTGCCGCGCATCAACAACGGGCTCGGCGTCGCGATCCTCTCCACGCCGAAGGGCGTGATGGCCGATCACGACGCGCGCGACGCCAATGTTGGCGGCGAAATCCTCTGCACGGTGTTCTGAGCGCGGATTGTAGGAAACGCACCATGTCTCGTATCGGCAAGAAAGCGGTCCCGATCCCCTCCGGCGTTACGGCGAACGTCGAAGGCCAGACCGTCAAGATCAAGGGCCCGAAGGGCGCGCTGCAGCTCGTGCTGCACGGCGACATCGCGGCCAAGATGGAACAGGGCGGCATCAAACTCGACCCGCGCGACGAAACCAAGCGCGCCCGCTCGCAGTGGGGCACCGCGCGCACGCTGGTGAACAATCTGGTCACCGGCGTCACCAAGGGCTTCGAGCGCAAGCTCGAGATCACCGGCGTCGGCTTCCGCGCGGCGGTGCAGGGCAAGAACCTGCAGCTCCAGCTCGGCTACAGCCACGACGTGGTCTATCCGATCCCGGAGGGCATCGCGATCGTGGCGCCGAAGCCGACCGAGATCGTGATCACCGGCATCGACAAGCAGAAGGTCGGCCAGGTCGCGGCCGAACTCCGCGATTTCCGGCCGCCGGAGCCCTACAAGGGCAAGGGCGTGCGCTACGCAGGCGAATACATCTTCCGCAAGGAAGGCAAGAAGAAGTAACGGGAGCTGGCAATGGCCACTGTCAAGGCGAGAACCGAGCGTCGCAGGGCGAGCATCCGCCGTACCGTCAAGAAGGCGGCGGGCGGGCGCGCGCGGCTGTCGGTGTTCCGGTCCTCCAAGCACATCTATGCGCAGGTCATCGACGACCGGAAGGGCGAGACGCTGGCGTCCGCTTCGTCGATGGAGAAGGACGTGCGCGGCAGCCTGAAGACCGGCGCCAATGTCGATGCCGCGAAAGCGGTCGGCAAGCTGGTCGCCGCACGCGCGATCGAGAAGGGTCTCAAGGACGTGGTGTTCGACCGCGGCAGCTATCTCTATCACGGGCGCATCAAGGCGCTCGCCGACGCCGCGCGCGAGGGCGGGCTGAACTTTTAACGGACGATGACGGGCCAAGGCCCGAACGGAAAGAAGATTGTCATGGCACGTGACCGCGAACGACGGGAAGAGCGCGACAGCGAGTTTGTCGACAAGCTGGTGCACATCAACCGCGTCGCCAAGGTGGTGAAGGGCGGTCGGCGCTTCGGCTTTGCCGCCCTCGTCATCGTCGGCGATCAGAAGGGCCGGGTCGGCTTCGGTCACGGCAAGGCGCGCGAGGTTCCGGAAGCCATCCGCAAGGCGACCGAAGCCGCCAAGCGCAGCCTGATCCGCGTGCCGCTGCGCGAAGGCCGCACGCTGCATCACGACGTGCACGGCCGCCACGGCGCCGGCAAGGTGTTCCTGCGCGCGGCGCCTTCGGGAACCGGCGTCATTGCCGGCGGTCCGATGCGCGCGGTGTTCGAGACGCTCGGCATGCAGGACGTGGTGGCGAAGTCGCTCGGCTCGTCGAACCCCTACAACATGGTGCGGGCGACCTTCGACGCGCTCAAGCACCAGGACTCGCCGCGCTCGGTTGCGGCGCGGCGCGGCATCAAGGTGTCCGCATTGCAGTCGCGCCGTCGCGACGTCGACGCCGAAACCGCGACCGACTGATCGGGAGACAAGCCATGGCCACCACCAAGACCGTCAAGGTCGAGCAGACCGGCAGCCCGCTGCGGCGTGAGCACCAGCAGCGCGAGACGCTGATCGGGCTCGGCCTCAACAAGATCGGCCGCACCCGCGAGCTGCCGGACACCCCGATGACGCACGGCATGGTCCGCAAGGTGCGCCACCTCGTGCGCATCGTCGAAGGCAAATAAGGAGAAGGGCTATGAAGCTCAACGAGCTCGCCCCCAGCGCAGGGTCGACCAAGAAGCGCTTTCGCATCGGCCGCGGTATCGGCTCGGGCGCCGGCAAGACCGGCGGCCGCGGCGGCAAGGGCCAGACCGCGCGCTCGGGCGTGCGCATCAAGGGCTTCGAGGGCGGCCAGATGCCGATCCATCGGCGGCTGCCCAAGCGTGGTTTCAAGAACACCAAGTTCCAGCTCAAGCTGGTCGAGATCAATCTCGGCGTGGTGCAGGCGGCGATCGATTCCGGCAAGCTGGATGCGAAGTCGCTGGTCAATGCCGAGGCGCTGATCAAGAGCGGTGCGCTGCGCCGCTCCAAGGACGGCGTGCGGCTGCTCGGCAGCGGCGAGCTCAAGGCCAAGGTGGATTTCGAGGTGTACGGGGCGTCGAAGTCGGCGGTGGCCGCGGTCGAGAAGGCCGGCGGCTCGGTCAAGATTTTGGCACCGAAGCGTGAAGAGGGCGAAAGGGCCGCCTAACTGCGGTGTCATCGCCCGGCTTGACCGGGCGATCCAGTCTTTCCAACCATGGAATCAACGATGATCGTGCACCACATAGGGATCGGGGTTGCTGGATGCCCCGCCTTCACGGGGCATGACACGGTCGTTTGGGGCTAGGGGCGGAACGGGAGCTCTCTATGGTCTCTGCAGCGGAACAACTCGCAGCCAATCTCAACTTCTCGGCGCTCGCCAAGGCCGAAGAGCTGAAGAAGCGTATCTGGTTCACGCTCGGCGCGCTGCTGGTCTACCGCTTCGGCACCTACATCCCGCTGCCGGGCATCGATCCCTCCGCCTGGGACCAGATCTTCAAGTCGCAGGCCGGCGGCATCCTCGGCATGTTCAACATGTTCGCCGGCGGCGGCATCCACCGCATGGCGATCTTCGCCCTCAACATCATGCCGTACATCTCGGCCTCGATCATCATCCAGTTGATGACGACGGTGTCGCCGACGCTCGAAGCCTTGAAGAAAGAGGGCGAGGCGGGCCGCAAGGTCATCAACCAGTACACCCGCTATCTCACCGTGCTGCTGGCGACGTTCCAGGCCTACGGCATCTCGCTCGGCCTCGAGGGCGCCGGCAACGTGGTCAGCGATCCCGGGTACTTCTTCCGGATTTCGACCACCATCACGCTGACCGGCGGCACCATGTTCCTGATGTGGCTCGGCGAGCAGATCACCGCGCGCGGCATCGGCAACGGCATTTCGCTGATCATCATGGCCGGCATCGTCGCCGAGCTGCCCTCGGCGATCGCCGGCATGCTCGAGCTCGGCCGCCAGGGTGCGCTGTCCACCGCGCTGATCCTGATCGTCATCATCATGTCGGTGGTCGTGATCGCCTTCATCGTGTTCATGGAGCGCGCGCAACGCCGGCTCTTGATCCAGTATCCCAATCGCCAGGTCGGCAACCGCATGTTCGAGGGCCCGTCCTCGCACCTGCCGCTCAAGCTCAACACCTCGGGCGTGATCCCGCCGATCTTCGCCTCCTCGCTGCTGCTGCTGCCGACCACGGTCGCCAACTTCAACGCCGGCCAGGGACCGGAATGGTTCGTCACCCTGACGACGCAGCTCGGCCACGGCCGGCCGCTGTTTCTGTTCCTCTACATCGCGCTGATCGTGTTCTTCGCCTTCTTCTACACCGCCATCGTGTTCAACCCGACCGAGACGGCGGAGAACCTGAAGAAGCACGGCGGCTTCATTCCGGGAATCCGTCCGGGCGAGCGCACCGCCGAGTATATCGACTACGTGCTGAGCCGCATCACCGTGGTCGGCGCCGCCTATCTGGCGATCGTCTGCCTGATCCCGGAAATCCTGATCTCCTACGCCGCGGTGCCGTTCTACTTCGGCGGCACCTCGCTGCTGATCGTGGTCAGCGTGACCATGGACACGGTGGCGCAGGTCCAGGGTTACCTGCTGGCGCACCAGTACGAAGGCCTGATCAAGCGTTCGAAGCTGCGGGGGCGGCGAAGATGAGGGTTGTTCTGCTCGGCCCGCCGGGGGCCGGGAAGGGGACGCAGGCGCGGGAGCTCGTCAACCGGCACGGCATCGTGCAGCTCTCGACAGGCGACATGCTGCGCGCGGCGGTTGCCGCGGCGACCCCCATTGGCCTCAAGGCCAAGGACATCATGGCGCGCGGCTCGCTGGTTCCCGACGACGTCGTGGTGGCGATCGTCGCCGACCGGATCGACCAGCCGGACGCCAAGAAGGGCTTCATCCTCGACGGCTTTCCCCGCACCGTGCCGCAGGCCGAGGCGCTCGACCGCATGCTGGCCAAGAAGGGCCTCAAGCTCGACGCCGTGATCCAGCTCAAGGTCGACGAGGCCATGCTGGTGCGCCGCATCGCCAACCGCGTCGCCGAGATGCAGGCCCAGAAGCTCGCGGTGCGCGACGACGACAAGCCGGAGGTGCTGCTGCAGCGGCTCGACGCCTACCGGGCCCAGACCGCGCCGCTGGTCGCCCATTACCGCAAAAAGGGGGCGCTGAAGTCGGTCGACGGCATGGCGCCGATTGCCGCGGTGACCGCCGCCATTCGCCGCCTGCTCGGCGGTGGGGCGGCCGCCAAGAAGGCTGGCAAGGCTGCTCCGCGCCCCCGCAAGGCGCCCGCCCGGAAGGCCCCGGTCCGCAAGACCGCCACCGGCAAGGCTGCTGGCCGCAAAAAAGCCCCCGCCAAGCGAGGCCGTGGCAAGGCCGCCGCGGCGCGGAAAGGCCGGAAAACAACCGCCAAAAAGACCTCACAGAAGGCTTACGCCCGGAGGTTGACGAAGTGACCTTGAATCCCCTAATAAACCCCACATTCAGTCGGATTCGAACGATGCTGGCCCCGGATGGCGGGGAGGGCGTCGCGTTATTGCTTGCAACGCTCGCCCGGGACGCCGGCGCGTGCAGGATCGGACCGGCTCCCAGCCGGCCGGAACAGGAGTAAGGCTGTGGCCCGTATCGCAGGGGTGAACATTCCAACCAACAAGCGCGTCGTGATCGCGCTGCAGTACATCCATGGCATCGGCGGCAAGAAGGCCCACGAGATCATGGAGAAGGTGAATATCCCGCAAGAGCGCCGGGTGTCGCAGTTGACCGACAACGAGGTGCTGCAGATTCGCGAGATGATCGACCGCGACTTCGTGGTTGAAGGCGATCTTCGGCGCGAGGTTGCGATGAACATCAAGCGACTGATGGATCTCGGCTGCTATCGCGGGCTGCGCCATCGTCGCGGACTCCCGGTCCGCGGCCAGCGCACTCATACCAATGCCCGCACCCGCAAGGGTCCGGCCAAGGCGATTGCCGGCAAGAAGAAGCCGACCGCTTGATTTGAACAGATCGTCCCGCGCGCAGATCGCACCGGGCCGCGAAAGGATTATGAATGGGTAAGGAAGCCACTGCCCGCGTCCGCCGACGCGAACGCAAGAACCTCGCCTCAGGCGTCGCGCATGTGAATGCGACGTTCAACAACACCATGATCACCATCACCGACGCGCAGGGCAACGCCATCGCCTGGTCGTCGTCGGGCACCATGGGGTTCAAGGGCTCGCGCAAATCGACGCCGTACGCCGCGCAGGTCGCGGCCGAGGATGCTGCGAAGAAGGCTGCTGAGCACGGCATGCGCACGCTCGAGGTCGAGGTCGCCGGTCCGGGTTCGGGGCGCGAGTCGGCGTTGCGCGCCTTGCAGGCCGCGGGCTTTACCGTCACTTCGATCCGCGACGTCACACCGATCCCTCACAACGGCTGCCGGCCGAGAAAGCGCCGACGCGTATGAGCGATCCTTACATCCGGCCGGCGGACGCACCGCTGGCTGCCGCCGAGTTTCCCCACGGGGCGGAGTGGGACGCGCGCAAGCCCGCGCCACTCAACGCGATGGGTGCAAATGTGATCCAAAAGAATTGGCAGGAATTGATCAGGCCGAACAAGCTGCAGGTCGCGGCGGGTGCGGATGCGAAAAAGATGGCGACGCTGGTCGCCGAGCCGCTCGAGCGCGGCTTCGGCGTCACGCTCGGCAATGCGCTGCGGCGGATTCTGCTGTCGTCGCTGCAGGGCGCGGCGGTGCAGTCGGTGCACATCGACGGCGTGCTGCACGAGTTCTCCTCGATCGCCGGCGTCCGCGAGGACGTGACCGACATCGTGCTGAACATCAAGGACATCGCCATCAAGATGCAGGGCGACGGGCCCAAGCGCATGGTGGTGAAGAAGTCCGGCCCGGGCGCGGTGGTGGCCGGCGACATCCAGACCGTCGGCGACATCGTGGTGCTCAATCCCGATCTCGTGCTGTGCACCCTCGACGAGGGCGCCGAGATTCGCATGGAGTTCACGGTCAACACCGGCAAGGGCTACGTCGCGGCCGACCGCAACCGGCCCGAAGACGCGCCGATCGGGCTCATTCCGGTCGACAGCCTTTACTCGCCGGTGCGCAAGGTGTCCTACAAGGTCGAGAACACCCGCGAGGGCCAGATCCTCGACTACGACAAGCTCACGCTGACGATCGAGACCAACGGCGCGGTCAGCCCCGAGGATTCGCTCGCCTACGCCGCGCGCATCCTGCAGGACCAGCTCAACGTGTTCGTCAACTTCGAGGAGCCCCGCAAGGAGCAGACCACGGAGACGATCCCCGACCTCGCCTTCAACCCGGCGT
>CAMDEB010000070.1 GCA_945893085.1 Rhodoplanes serenus
CGCGACGGATCTTCGCAATCGTCTCCACGACCAGCATTCCAATCTTGGCTCCCATGAAAGTGGAAGCCAGTGTGGACCCTCAGTGCGGGGGGCCCGATTGGACGCCGATCACCCCGAAAACGGGGTCCTTATTCCATGCCGAAACACAGATGAAAGACCATGCGACGTTTCTCAGCGCGATGGCGAAGCTGCCGGACGTCATCGGCCTGCTGGTCGGCGCGGGAACGGAGCAGCTTTCGGTGCCTGCGAACGTGCGGGCGCTGGGGCTCAGCCGCCAGGTCGAGCGGCTTTATCCGGCGGCCGATCTGGTCGTGTCCAGCTCTGCGTTCGGCGAAGGATTTTCCAACGTCCTGGCCGAAGGGATGAGCGCGGGCCTCGTTCCGATTGCGACGGATGTCGGCGATGCACGTTCGATCGTCGGCGAAACCGGACGTGTCGTTGCCGCGCGCGATCCCGATGCCCTGGCGGCGGCGGTCGGTTCGGAAGCCCGCATGCCGGAGGCCGGGCGCCAAGCGCGAGGCGCGCTGGCACGCGCACGAATTGAGAAATTATTTTCGATCGAGCGTGCGATCGACGCGACCGCCCGGCTGTACCAGCCGGCTTGAGACCCTGCCGGCTGGTCTCGCGGTCCAGCGCCGGCTTTCAAGACACCGTATCGGAACGCAATCGCCTGCGGCGCCAGCGCAGCATCTGGCACCAGCCGATGCCCGTCAGAATGTTGAGAACGGGTTCGATCGGCAGGCGGTACTTGGGGCTTGCGACCGGTCCGTTGACGGCGAGGATAAAGCCGATCCACAGCACAAATAAAATCAGGATGGCGAGATCGTCGCCTCTGTGTCGCCAAGCTTGCCGAATCAGCACGACGAGCCCCGCCGATTGAACGAGCCGGATCGCGATCACTCCGGCGATGCCAATGAGCAGGGTCCAGGTGTAGACGGCGCTTTCGGAACTGAACAGGAAGTTCATCATCTTTTCGATCATCGAAGCGCCGGGCGTGCCATAAAATCCGGTGCGGGGAATTTGGATGATCGGTGGCGATAGGATGATGGCCGGCGACACGACGCTGATGACCGCCCCATAGATCCACGCCTTTGCGGTCGGGACAACACCCATCGCGCGCCAAGCTTCGTTGGCGATTTCCGTGTATTGACGCGACATCTCGAATGGTTCGTCGGGCGCGGCGCCGAACCGCTCGATGGTGCGGGCCTTCAATTCCTCGTTCCCCTGAATCCAAGGCGTTCCATCGTGCGCCTGTTTCACCCAGGGCACGACCCAGAGGAGATGCTGGCCGCCCTGCGACGTCAGCGACCACGCGCCGGATTGCGCGACGTTCCGTCCCATCACCGCGCCGATGCAAAGCGCGAGCACGAGCGCGACGCCCGAAAGCTGTCCGACCGCGCGCAACGACAGACGGCGGCGCAACGCCGCAGCGGCGATGAGAAAGACCAGGAGAGCCGCGGCCCACGGCACGATGAGAATTCGGCAGAGCATCGCTCCCCCAAGTCCCATCGCGATGAGCGCTGCGCTGCCGGGGGACGGTGTCTGCAGCCAGCGCACACTGCCGAGCAGCGACAGCGCGACAAAAAATACGAACAGCGTGTCGGGATAAACCAGCCCGCTCATGACGATCTGGGTCGGATTGATGACGGCGGCAATCGCGGCCGGCAGCGCGTAACGCGGGTCGATGGCTCGGGCCATCCGGAAGATCAGCAGGCACGTCGCTGAATCGACGATGCCCTGGATCAGTACGGAGGCGAGCGGTCCAAGCGCGCCGAACAGCAGGTCGGTCAGCGCAAAGAGGCCGATGTACAGCGGCATCACCGACGGGTGGGGTCCGAACCAGTTCCAGCCGCGCACCGATCCGTTGGATATGGCGTCGGCGAATGCCTGGGCCCATGTCACATAGGAATAGGAATCGACGCCCTTCAGGCCGCCTTCGCCCATGAATGCAAACAGCAGCAGCGCGTAGGTCCATCGGATCGCCAGCGCGGCGCCGAAAATCTTGAGCAGCGTGGATCGGTCCGGCATGGCGATGGCGTTACTCTTGCTTCTCATAAACGGCAAGCAGCCGGAACGCCGCCAGCCGTCCAAACACGCGGCGCAGACGCCACTCCAGCGTAAGCAACGGACGCGCCGCGGCCGCCGGCAACAGCGACCACTCCTGGAAGCCGCCGGACAGCGGATAGGCCAAAAACGAGAACCATTCGAGGCGCGTAAGTCGCAGGCCCGGCAGAATGCCGGCCAGCCTTTCGCGGGATCGGCCGACCAGCAGCGTCGGGATCGCCTGATTGGAGTCGTAAGGGTCCTTGTCGGCGGAGATGGCGCCGGACTGGATCGGGTCGACCGACATGTCCACCGGCTCGCGATGGAACAGCCGGTAGAACATTCCGCTCACCGGTGTGATCGCCGGCTCGCAGAAGATCAGACGGCCGCCGCGCCGCAACACGCGGGCCGTCTCGGCCATCGCATGCACCGGATTCTCGACATGATGCAGGGTGTCGACCATCACGACGTTGGCAAACGTGCCATCCGCGAACGGCAGCCGCTGCGCGTCGCAGACGACGTCGAGCCACGGCACGAACAGAATGTCGCTGCTGACCGCATCGGGCGCGAACTCCTTGAAATTCCCCGAGCCGCCGCCGAGCTCCAGGATCGGGCCGGGCACGGTCTCGGCCAGGATGCGCTGATAGATGTCGCGATAGACCGCGCGCAGGCCGGGCTTGCGATCCCAGACCGCGCGATAGTCGATCGGATTTCCAAGCTCCATGCGCTAACGCGGCCTCAAAGCGCCTTCAATTTCATGAATGCGAAGACCACCATCCGCAATAGCAGCCAGCCGTGCTGGAAGCGGGAAATCTGCGTCTCGCCGTACTCGCGCGCGGCGTAGCGGATCGGCACTTCGGCGGTCTTCAAATTGAGCTTGCTGGCGCCGAAGATCAGGTCGAAGTCGCCGAACGGATCGAAGTCGCCGAAATAGGCGCGGTTGCGGCTGATCTCCTGATAGCTGTTGCGCGAGAGCGCCTTGGTGCCGCACAGCGTATCGGTGTGGCGTTGGTTCAGCAGATAGGTGAACAGCAGCGCGAACACGTAGTTGGCCAGCAGGTTCAGGAATCGCATGGCCTGTTTTTCCATCGGATAAACCAGCCGCGAGCCGTTGATGAACTCGCCCTTGCCGGAGATCAGCGCCTCGTAGAACTTGGGCAGATCCTCGGGCGGCATCGTCAGGTCGGCATCCAGGATCATCAGCACGTCGCCGGCCGCTTGCGCAAATCCCATGCGGACCGCGTCGCCCTTGCCTTTGCCGGTCTGCTTGAACGCCTTGATGTCGACCGCGGGATAGGCGGCCATGACCCGCTCGATCTCCTCCCAGGTGCCGTCCTGGCTCCAACCTTCGACGAACACGATCTCGAGCTTGGAGCAGAACGCCGGCATGCGCCGAACCAACGCCTCAATGTTGCCGCGCTCGTTGCGGGCGGGCACCACAACGGTGGTGGTCGGATCGGATAGACGCTCCCGCGGCTGCGGCCGCGCCACCACAAAATTGCGGATGCAGAGCTTGCGAATGAGCGGCAGGGTGGCGACGAAACGGTTGATGAGACGGCCGAGGCCGAGCAGCCGAAACGGGCAGAGCAGCCGCCACTCGCGCTTGATGACGTCGAAATCGGCGAGATGCAGCAGATTGGCGATGTCCTGGCTCGACAGCAGGTTGCGCGGCAGCGCCGGCTGCCGGGTGGTGAGCCGCGCATGCAGCGCGATCAACGGCTCCCACATGCGCGAGTGGTAGCTGACGATGATGCGGGTGTCCGGCCCGCAGTAGCGATGCAGGCTGCGGAACGTCTCGGTGCAATCGTCGAGCGAGCCGATTGTATCCGACATGACGATCACGTCGAACGTGCTCTGAAGCTCCGGCAAGTCCTCGAGGTTTTCCACGTCGCCGCACACGAAGGTCATGCCCGGGCGCGCGGCCCTGGCGCGGTCGATCATCGCCGGGCTGAAATCCACGCCGACGCCGCTGTCCGGCCGCAGCGCCTCCAGCAGCCGGCCGGTGCCGCAGCCGAGATCGAGCACGCGCTTTCCTTCGGGCACGAGGAAGCGCATGTAGTTCCAGTCCTCCTCGTAATAGAAGCTGTTGCGGTCGATCCACCGTTCGCGCTCAGCCGCAAGCTGCTCGGCCTGTTCAAGCGTGCGCTGCTTGAGCTTGGTGAAGGATCGCTGGATTCGCGGGAACATGCGCGCGATTACCAAATCAAATGCTCATGCCTGTCAACCGGGCCCGGGCGGCGGCTTACGCAGCCGGTCGCGCCTTGTCCGGCTGCGACAGCGACGACATGCGCAGGGTCTCGGGTCCCAGCAGCCAGACGATCCCGCCGATGACACCCACCGCGAACATTGCAATGCCGAGCAGCACCGAAACGAGCAGTCCGTCGCTTTCCGGCAGGCCGGCATAGGCGAAGGCCAGAACCATGGCGCTCTCACGCACGCCCCAGCCGGCGATCGAGATCGGAACGGTCGAGATCAGCACGACCGGCGGCAACAACAGCAACGAATAGACGAGTTCGAACGGCGCGGCGACGCTGCGGGCGGCGCACCACGCCGTCACCACGGTCGCCAGATGGATCGCTAATGAAAAAATTAGCACCAGCGCTCCGGTTCGTGCCGAGCTGAGAAGGCCTCTGGCGATCGCAGCGGCGCTGGCGATATGCCGCGTCAGCCACCAGCGCTCCAGCAGCTCCCATCGCCGGTAGCCGCAGGCGACAAACACCGCCGGGCCGACCACGCAGCCGATGCCGATCACCAGCAAGGCGGCGCGGCCGATCGGGTTCTGGATCAGGTCGAAGGACCACGGCATGCAGGCGAGCACAATGATGGCCAGCGTCAGCATGCCGACGACGCGGCCGATCAGCACCGAATAGGTGGCCTTGGTCCAACCGGCGCCGTCGCTTGCCGCGAGCCAGATGCGTGCCGCGTCGCCGCCGACCGTCGAGGGCAGCGTCTGGTTGAAGAAGGTTGCGATCATCGTGAAGCGGAAGGCGCGGCCGATCGGTAGCTGAAACCCGCACAGCCGCCCGACCTCGCGCCAGCGCAGCGCGACCACAACCGTCTGTATCCCGACCATGGCGATTGCCGCCGCAAGCCAGCCGGTCTCCAGCCGCGCCAGGCGCTCCGCCACAACGTCGAAATTGACGCGTCCCACGGCGAAATAGAGCAGAGCGAACGAGATCGCCACCTTGGCCGCCAGCCCGAGGATTTTTTTCATCGCCGCCACTTCAGCATCATTCGCAAATGAAAGCCAAGGGGATCCAAGAAGACCGGTATGAGCGGGCTTGGTTCCTCCGCTGCGCCGGTCCATAATCAGCCTGCACCCGCAACAATAAAGAAGTTTGAGCGATGCCCCGCCTGTCCGATCTCAAGGTCAAGTTGTTCACCGACGGCGCCGACAAGGCGCAGATTCTGGACATGGCGAAGAAGCCCTGGATCGCGGGCTTTACCACCAATCCATCGTTGCTGAAGAAGGCGGGCGTGTCCGACTACGAGTCCTATGGGCGCGAGCTGGTGGCGGCCGTGCCCGATCGGCACATCTCGTTCGAGGTGTTTTCCGACGACATCCCTGAAATGATGGCGCAGGCGCGGATCATCGCCGCATGGGGAAAGAACGTCTATGCCAAGCTGCCGGTGACCACCACGCGCGGCGAGCCGCTGTTCGAGGCGGTGCGCACGCTTTCGCGCGAGGGGGTGCAGGTCAACATGACGGCGATCTTCGCGCCCGAACAGGTCGCCCAAGGTGTCGAGGCGCTGGCGGGCGCCGCGCCGGCCTGCGTCTCGGTGTTTGCCGGACGCTTGGCCGACCTCGGCATCGATTACCGGCCGATCATGCAGGATGCGGTGGCGCGCGCCCGCAAGACGAAGAACGTCGAGATCATCTGGGCTTCGACCCGCGAGGTGTTCAACGTGGTCGAGGCCGACGGCATGGGTTGCCACATCATCACTGCGCCCGCCGACGTGCTGCAGAAGCTGCCGGCGATCGGGACCAAGACCGCGCTCGAGCTCTCGCTCGGCGCGGTGCAGGCGTTCCGCGCGGATGCGCTCGCGGTCGGCCTCACTCTGGCGCAGCCGGCCGCCCGGCGGGTGTCCTAGCCGCAGCGTTCGTATCGCCGATTCAGCGATCGTCGCCGTGTCGCCGGTATTGGCACCTCCGCCTGCTTGTAACGCATTGAATTAAAAAGTGTTTATGGCTTTTCGCAGGTTGCGGTCGCCAGCGGCTATTGGCCGTGCTAGTTGGATGAGCGGGGCATTCGAAACACTCGATTGAACGGGGATTGGCGTCGGACATGGTGCGAGCCGTGAAAGGCAGCGCGAGCCAACTGCTGCGGGTTGGCGTGATCGGCGCCGGGATCATGGGCTCCAACCATGCCCGCGTGCTGGCCGGACTCTCCGGCATTCAGCTCGTCGGCGCGGCCGATCCGGATCCTGTGCAGCGCGAGCTGCTCGATCGCGTGCTCGGCTGCCCGACGGTGAACGACCTCGATGCGCTGCTGAAGCTCGGCGTCGATGCCGTGACGATCGCGGCCCCGACCCATCTGCATCACGAGATCGCGCTCGCCTGCATCGCCCGCGGCATCCACGTCCTGGTGGAGAAGCCGATTGCGTCCTCGGTCGAAGAGGGCCGCGAGATCATCGCGGCGGCGCGCCGTGCCGGCGTGACACTGATGGTGGGGCACGTCGAACGCTTCAATCCGGCGGTCCAGGCGATCAAGGACGCGATCCGCGGTGAGGATATTCTCTCGATTGCGATCACCCGGGTCGGTCCGTTTCCGCCGCGCATGTCGAACGTCGGCGTGGTCATCGATCTCGCCGTGCACGACATCGATCTGATCCGCTGGTTCACCGATTCCGACATCGTCGAGGTGCAGCCGCAGCTCTCCAGCGCGGTCGCCGAGCGCGAGGACATCGCGCTGCTGCAGTTCCGCACCGCCTCCGGCGTGCTGGCGCACATCAACACCAACTGGCTCACGCCGTTCAAGGCGCGCAACGTCACCGTCGCCACCCGCGGCAAGTACGTGATGGGCGACCTGCTCACCCGCCAGGTGACGGAATGCTTCGGCTTCCAGCCCGACGGCGCCTATTCGATGCGGCACCTTTCGGTCGGCCATGACGAGCCGCTGTGCGCCGAGTTGATTGCCTTCATCAGCGCCGTCCGCGAGGGCAAGACGCCGGCGGTCACCGGCGAGGAAGGCGTGGCGAGCCTGGAAATTGCCATCCGTTGCCTCGATGGTAAGCCGACGGCGAGCGCGGCGCCCCGGCATCCGGGGCCGCGGCGCGTTGCCGGCTGACGCCGCAAACGTCTTTCGCACGAAGAGCACGATGAACCAGCGCCCCCGTGTCGATTCCACCCCGATCCCGTTCATCGACGTCGCCGCGCAGCGCCGCCGGCTCGGGCGCGCGGTCGATGAGGCCATCGATCGTGTCGTCGATCATTGCCAGTTCATCCAGGGCCCTGAGGTCAAGGCGTTCGAGGGTCAGCTCGCCGCGTTCTGCGGTGCGCGCCATGCGGTGAGCTGCGCGAGCGGCACCGATGCGCTGGTGCTGGTGTTGCGGGCAAGGGGGATCGGCCCGGGCGATGCCGTGATCTGCCCGTCGTTTACCTTCTGCGCCACCGCGGAAGTCGTGGTGCTGGTCGGTGCCACGCCGGTGTTCGCCGATGTCGATGCCGAGACCTTTAATCTCAACGTTGCAAGCTTCGAGCGCGCGATCGCGACGGCGAAGCGGCAAGGTCTCAAGCCCAAGGCGGTGATCCCGGTCGATCTATTCGGCCTGCCGGCCGATCTCGATGCGATCAATGCGATTGCCAAGGCAGAAGGCCTCTATGTGCTCGACGACGCCGCGCAATCGTTCGGTGCCACCATCGGCGGCCGAAAGCTTGGCACGCTCGCGCATGCGACGGCGACGAGCTTCTTTCCGGCCAAGCCGCTCGGTTGCTACGGCGACGGCGGCGCGGTGCTGACCGACGATGCCGAACTGGTCGAGGTGCTGAAAAGCCTGCGGGTGCACGGCCAGGGCAGCGACAAGTACGACAACGTGCGGATCGGCATGACCAGCCGGCTCGACACCATCCAAGCGGCGATTCTGATCGAGAAGCTGAAGATTTTTACCGACGAGATCGCGGCGCGCGACCGCGCCGCGCGCCGCTACTCCGAGGGCCTGAAGGACATCGCGATCGTGCCGCAGGTTCCGGACGATATGACCTCGGTGTGGGCGCAATACACGATCCGGCTCAAGCCGGGCGTGCGCGACGGGCTGGCCGCGGCGCTCAAGGCGCAGGGCATCCCGACCGCGATCTATTACCCAATACCGCTGCACCGGCAGGGAGCGTACCGGCAATTCCCGGTGGTCGACGGCGGCCTGCCGGTCAGCGAGCGGCTCGCCAGCGAGGTCATCAGCCTGCCGATGCACGCCTATCTCGATGAGCCGACGCAGGATCGCATCATCGACGCGGTGCGCAACGAGCTCGGGCGGAATTGAGACGAAGCGCCGTCAGCTTCGCTTGTAGATGTCCTCGAGCCGGATGATGTCGTCCTCGCCCAGGTAGCTGCCGGTCTGGACCTCGATCAGCTCCAGCGGGATCTTGCCCTGGTTGGCGAGGCGGTGGACGGCGCCGCTCGGGATGTAGATCGACTCGTTCTCGTGCACGAAGCGGATTTCCGTGCCGATCGTGACCTCGGCGGTGCCGCGCACCACCACCCAATGCTCGGAGCGGTGCTGGTGCTTCTGCAGCGACAGCACCCCGCCCGGCCGCACCACGATGCGCTTGACCTGGAAGCGCTCGCCGGAATCGATCGAGTCGTAATAGCCCCAGGGCCGATGGCCGCGGCGGTGGTCGGTGGCCTCGGTCCGCCCCGAGGCCTTGAGCTGGCCAACCAGCTCTCGCACCTCCTGGGCGCGCGAGCGCGGCAGCACCAGCACTGCATCGACGGTCGAGACCACGACAAGGTCGTCGACGCCGAGCACCGCGGTCAGCCGACTGTCGCTGTGGATAACGCAGTTCCGCGAGTCGGTGGTCACCACCGCGCCATGCACGGCGTTGCCGGCCTTGTCGCGCGGCGCAATGTCGAAGATCGCGTCCCACGAGCCGATGTCCGACCAGCGGAAGCGTCCCTCGACCACCACCATGCGGTCGGTTTTTTCCATCACCGCGTAGTCGATCGACTTTTGCGGCGCCCGGCCGAAGGCTGCCGTATCGAGCCGCAAAAATTCCAGGTCGCGTTCGGCGGCGGCGACGGCAGCCTCGACCGCCTCGACCATGACCGGCTCGAAGCGCTTGAGTTCCGACAGCAGCACGTCGGCGCGGAACAGGAAGTTGCCGGAATTCCACAGATAGCCCTCGCTGACGTAGTGGCGGGCGGTGGCGGCATCGGGTTTCTCGACAAAGGCCTCGACTGCATAGACGTCGGGGAAGCCTATAGCCTTGCCGCGGCGGATATAGCCGTAGCTGGTCTTGGGCTCGCTTGGCTTGATGCCGAAGGTGACGATATAGCCGGCCTGCGCGGCCTCGAGGCCGGCGAGGCAACTGGCGCGGAAGGCGTCGAGATCGAGGATGACGTGATCGGCGGCCAGCGCCAGGACCACCGCATCGGGGTCGCGGCTCCGGGCCAGCGCCGCGGCCGCCGCGACCGCGGGCGCCGAATCACGGCGCATCGGTTCGATCACCACCGTGGCGTCGATGCGCAGGTCTTCGGCCTGCCGGCGGGCAAAGAAGCGGAAATCGCCGCCGGTCACCACGATCGGCGGCGTGAACAGCTCCGGATCGGAGACCCGCAGCAGCGTCTCCTGGTAGGTCGTGCGGTCGCCGACCAGCGGCAGGAACTGTTTTGGCAGGGCGTCGCGCGAGACCGGCCAGAGCCGCGTTCCGCCGCCGCCGGCCAGCAGGACGGGGACGATCTTGGTCATCGTCGGCACTATTCCAAAATCCTTCGGCGATAGCCAGACTGTCGCGACCGGCGCGCGAATCGACGCCAAGCCCTAGCGACTGAATGGACGATGATTGACCGCATTCTCACGGTGGGTGGATTTACGCTCCTGTCGCGGGCCACCGGCTTCCTGCGCGACATCATGCTGGCGGCGGTATTGGGTGCCGGTCCGATAGCGGATGCCTTCTTCGTCGCGCTGCGGCTGCCGAATCACTTCCGCGCCATTTTCGCCGAGGGTGCGTTCAATGCCGCCTTCGTGCCTGCCTATGCGCGGATTCGCGGCTCGAGCGGCGCCGATCCGGCGCGGCTGTTCGCTGACCGCATCTTTACGCTGCTGCTGATGAGCCAGGTCGTGCTGCTGATCGTGGCGCTGGTGTTCACGCCCACTGTGATCGGCCTGCTGGCGCCGGGCTTCAGCAAGGATCCCGGTCGGTTTGCGCTGGCGGTGGACCTGACCCGGATTACTTTCCCTTATCTCCTGCTGGTGAGCGTCGTCACGCTCTACGGCGGCATCCTCAATGCGCTAGGCCGCTTCGCGACGGCTGCCGCCGCGCCGATCCTGCTCAACCTGTCGATGATGACGGCGCTGGCGCTCGCCGTGTTCTTTCCGACCGCGGGCCATGCCGCGGCTTGGGGGGTGCTAATCGCTGGCGTGCTGGAGGTGCTGCTGCTCGCCGCCAATGCCTCGCGGCAGGGAGTGCTGCCGAAGTTTCGCTGGCCGCGGCTCGATGTCGAGGTCAGGCTGTTCCTCAAACGCTTTGCGCCGGCGACCGTCGGCTCGGCCGAGACGCAGATCGCATTGTTCGCCGATACCATCATCGCGAGCTTTCTCGCGACCGGCGCGCTCTCGGCGCTCTATTACGCCGATCGGCTCAACCAGCTTCCGATCGGCGTCATCGGCATCGCCGCCGGTACCGTTCTGCTGCCGGAGATGGCGAACCGCCTGACCGCGGGCGACGAGCGCGGCGCGCGACATGCGCAAAACCGCGCGGTCGAGCTGACGCTGCTGCTGTCGGTGCCGTGCCTGGTCGCATTCCTCCTGGTGCCCGATCTGATCATGCGAGGATTGTTCGGGCGCGGCGCATTCACCGTGGCTGACGCGCAGGCGGCGGCCGCCACGCTCACCGCCTATGCGATCGGGCTGCTGCCGTTCGTGCTGATGCGCAGCGCCACCGTCACGTTCCTGTCGCGCGGCGATACCATCACTCCGGTCAAGGCGCTGTTCGTCGCGGTCGCGGTCAACGTCGCATTGAAAATCCTGCTGATGGATCGCTACGCCCAGGTCGGGCTCGCGTTCGCCACCTCGATCGGCGCGTGGGTCAATCTCACATTGCTGCTGTGGTTCGCCAGCCGCCAGAATCTCATCACCATCGACGCGCGCCTGCGGCAATCGCTGCTCAAGCTCGCGGCTGCTGGCGTAGCGCTCGCCCTGGTGCTGTTCTTCGGCGAACGCCTTGTCGCCGGTATCTTTGCCGACTGGCCGCTGCGCAACGAGATGACGTTGCTTACGCTGGCGGCGATCGGGGGTCTCGTCTATGGCGTCTGTGTGGTTGCGCTGTTCGGGCGGCAATGGCTTGCCGCCTTCCGGCGCCGTCGTCCAACGCTGCCGGCCGCTCCGGATGGCCAATAACCGGCCGTCGGCGCCTCAACAAGAAAAATTGATGCAATTCATCAGTCCTCCTGACAACTGCGGTGGGGCTGCACAGTTCGGAGGCAAATGGGGCGTGGTGCAGCGATAATGCATTGCTGCCCGCCTTCTTTATGCTCCCGCGCCGTTCTATATTTCGAGCCGCATTGCAACATCGTCTCTTTGCTGGCAGCACTGACCTCATGACGCACCTCCGCTTCGCCCGCCTTGCTGTGTTCGCGATGCTTGCGCCGGCGCTGGTCGCCTGCGGCGACAGCCAGAAGCAGGAGCAGGCCGCGCCGCCGCCGCCCGCGGTGACGGTCGCCAAGCCGGTCAAGCGCGCCGTCATCGATCAGGATGAATATGTCGGCCGTTTCGTCGCCGTGAATTCGGTCGAGATTCGTGCGCGGGTCTCCGGCTATCTCGAGCAGGTGCATTTCAAGGACGGGCAGATCGTCAAGCAGGGCGACCTGCTGTTCAGCATCGACAAGCGTCCATTCCAGAACAGCGTCGATCAGGTGCGCGCCGTTCTTGCGCAGTCCAAGGCCAACCTGGCATTTGCCGAGGCCGATCTCGCGCGCGCGCAGCAATTGGTGCGCGACAAGACCATCACCGAGCAGCTCTTCGAGCAGCGCACGCAAGCCGCCCGCAGCGCGCAGGCCTCAGTCCAGGCAAGCGAGGCGAACGTGCGCCAAGCCGAGCTCGACCTGCAATTCACCGAGTTGCGCGCGCCGATCACCGGCCGCATCGGTGACCGTCGCGTCTCCCCCGGCAACCTGGTCACCGGCGGCGCCGGCGGAGGCACCACGTTGTTGGCGACAATCGTGTCGATCGATCCGATCCGATTCGAGTTCACGTTCGACGAGGCGTCCTACCTTCGTTACGAGCGGCTGTCCGGCAGCGGCAAGGAGGTGACCGGCCGCGACGGCAGTGTCATCGTCGCGCTCAAGCTGATCGATGAACCGGATTTCCCGCACCGCGGCTACATGGATTTCGTCGACAACGTGATCGACCGCTCTTCGGGGACGATCCGCGGCCGCGCCGTCTTCTCCAATCCCGATTCCATGTTCACCCCTGGAATGTTCGCGCGGATCCGCGTGCCGGGCTCGCCGACCTATCAGGCGCTGCTGGTGCCCGACGCTGCGATCGGCACCGAGCAGATTCGCAAATACGTCCTGGCTGTCGATAAGGAGAATGTCGCGCAGCAGAAGTACGTGACGCTGGGCCAGCTGTCGGACGGACTGCGCGTGATCAAGGACGGCCTGAGCGAGGACGACCGCGTGATCGTCAATGGGCTGATGCGGGCGCGACCGGGCCAGAAGGTGACGCCGGAGGAGCAGGGTGCTGCTCCCGCAACGCCGCCCGGCGCTCCGCAGCCCAAGAGTTAGCGTCGCAACATGCGGATTTCTCATTTTTTCATCGACCGGCCGATCTTTGCCTCCGTCGTCTCGGTGGTGATCGTGATCCTGGGCGCAGTCGCCTTCGCGCGCCTGCCGATCGCGCAATATCCGGAGATCGCGCCGCCCATCATCAACATCTCCGGCCAGTATCCGGGCGCGAGCGCGGAGGTGGTCGCCTCGACCGTGGTGGCTCCGATCGAGGAGCAGATCAACGGCGTCGAGAACATGCTCTACGTGTCGTCGAACTCCAGCGGAGACGGCCGGTTCGCGATCCAGGTGACCTTCGATATCGGCACCAACCTCGATATCGCGCAGGTCCAGGTGCAGAACCGGGTCGCGACCGCCCAGCCGCGGCTGCCGGCAGACGTGCGCAACATCGGCGTCACGGTGGCGAAGGCCTCGCCCGACCTGATGATGGTCGTGCACCTGGTCTCGCCCGACAAATCGCGTAGCGCGCTGTTCATCTCCAACTACGCCACGCTGGAGATCAAAGACGCGCTGACCCGCGTCGAGGGCGTCGGTTCGATCACGGCGTTCGGCAGCCGCGACTATTCGATGCGGATATGGCTCGATCCGGATCGCTTGCAGTCGCTTGGAATGACCGCGAGCGACGTGACGCTCGCGCTTCAGGGCCAGAACATCCAGGTCGCCTCGGGAGTGCTGAATCAGCCGCCGGTCGACCAGCCCGGCGCGTTCCAGGTTTCGGTGCAAACGCTTGGCCGGCTCGCCGATCCGGCCGAATTCGCCAACGTCGTGGTCAGGCAGTTCCCGAACTCGAATGCCGTGGTGCGGCTCAAGGACGTGGCTCGGGTCGAACTCGCGGCGCTGGACTATTCGTCGAACTCCTATCTCGACCTCGATCCGGCCGTGGCGATTGCGGTGTTCCAGCGTCCCGGGTCGAACGCGCTGTCGACCGCCAAGGCGATCCGGGAGACCATGGAGACGCTGTCGAAGCGCTTCCCGCCCGGGCTCCAGCATCTGATCGTCTACGATCCGACCCAGTTCATCCAGCAGTCCGTGGACGCGGTGCAGGAGACGATCCTGGAGGCTATTCTGCTGGTGGTGCTGGTAATCGTGGTGTTCCTGCAAACCTGGCGCGCCGCTATCATCCCGCTGATCGCGATTCCGGTGTCGCTGATCGGCACGTTCTTCCTGATGTCGATGTTTGGCTTCACGCTGAACAATCTGTCGCTATTCGGCATGGTGTTGGCTGTCGGCATCGTGGTCGACGACGCCATCGTCGTGGTCGAGAACGTCGAGCG
>CAMDEB010000071.1 GCA_945893085.1 Rhodoplanes serenus
AGATGATGGTGCCGCGCTACCTCGAAGTCTCGCTCGACTCGCTGACCCGCGAGCAGGAGAAGTTCCGCGGCCAGATTGCCCAAGCTTTCGGCATGGGCGGCTTCGGCGCGATCGAGGAGCAGGTGCGCCGCAACATGGAGATGTTCGAGCGCACCTTCTCCATGTTCACGCCGTTTGCGCGCCAGGGGCAGAACGCCGCCGGCGCTACCGGCGCGGCCGAGCCTGACAAGGGGCAAAAGCCGGCCGGCGAGATGGACGACCTCAAGCGGCAGATGGACGAGATGCAGAAGCGCCTCGATCGCCTGAGCGACAAGGACAAGCCGTAGCGATCAGGGCCGCACGTTCTTGCGCCGGTCGACCGGAGCGGCCGTGCCCCAGGGCCGCTCGACCGAGGCCAGCCCGATCAGCATCCCCTGCAGGTAGTCGCAGCCCCACGCGCCGAGCGTCTGCGCGGAATTCTCGTCCTGCACCCATTCGGCCACGGTCTTCAGCCCGAGCCGCCGGGCGAGATCGATCAGCGTGCGCACGAACGCCCGGTCGTCTTCCGAGCGCATCAGGTCCTGCACATAGGCGCCGTCGATCTTGAGGACATCCACCCCGAGCTTGCGCAGATTGCGGAACGAGGTGTAGCCCGCACCGAAATCGTCGATCGCGATCCGGCAGCCGAGATCCTTGACGCGCCGCACGAAGCCGCGGGTGTCGTCGACGTCGTGGATCGCCGCCATCTCGGTGATCTCGACCGTGAGCCGTTCCGCCACGCCGCTGTTCGCGCGCAGCATGGCGGCGAGCGCGGCCCACCAGTCGGGATCGGTGGTCGAGGCGGGAGACACGTTAACGCTCGCATGGAGCGCCGGCACCGCGACCAGCTCGCTCATCAGCAACTCAAGCACCCGGTGATCCAGCATCCGCACCAGCCCGAGCCGCTCCGCGATCGGAATCACGTCCTTCGCCGACACCAAGGTGCCGTCGGGGCGGCGGATGCGCATCAGGCATTCATAGAACGCCGGCGCGCGGGTCTGGGTTTCGACCACCGGCTCGAAGGCCAGCAGGATGCGACGCTCGTTCAGCGCTGCGACGATCTCGTCGGCGGCGCGCACGTTGTCCCGCCGCAGCGCGTCGCGCTCGACGTTCGGGCGATAGGCCTGGAACGAGCCCTGGCGCTTGGCCTTGGCCGCGATCAGGGTTTCCTGGGCGCGGGCGAGGATTTCCGCCACGGTGCGGGCGTGACGCGGCGCGGTGACGCCGCCGGTCGTGACCGTGACCGCCACCGGACCGGCCGAGGTGCGCACCACATCGTCGCGCACGCCGGCGAGCAGGCGCTCGGCGGCCTTTTCCAAATCGTCGGGCGAGCAGCTGTTGAGGATCACCGCGAACTTGTTGCCGGAGAAGCGGCCGAGATGATCGCCGCCGCGCATCTTTGCGCGCAGGCGCTTCGCCACCGCGCTGATCACCTCGTCGGCGGTGTTGAACCCGTAGGCCTCGTTGAGGCGCGCGAGATTGTCGATCGCAACCAGAATCAAGCCGCATGATCCGCGCTGGCGCACTGCCTCGTCGAGCGTCGCTTCCAGCACCTCGGTGAGGTGGAAGCGATTCATCTCGCCGGTGAGGCCATCGAAGCGCGACAGGAATTCGAGCTTCGCCTCCTGTTCGTGGCGCTCGTTGATCACCCGGATGATGCCGTGCGCCCGTATCGGCTTGCCGTTGCCGTCGGCGAACCAGCGCCCGGTGTCCTCGATCCAGAGCTTCTGGTCGGCGCCCACGGTGAGCAGCGGATATTGAACCTGGTAGGGCACGCCAGCGCCTTCGTCACGATGCGGCGACTTCATCACCGCATCGAAACGGGTGAGCGTGGCGCCCGGATCGAGCAGCTTGGCGTAGGCGCGGCCGTTGGCGATCGTCGCGGCATTGCGGACCATCAGCACCCTGGCGGCATTGGGCCCCCAGGCGAGCGCGTCGCTGCCGATCGTCCACTCGTAGGGAACCTCGCCGACCGACGCCATGATCTGCGATGGATCGAGAGTCCCACTCGCGGCGGTCTGCACCGGCTCCGATGCGAACATCGCCATCTCGGGCGCGAACACCGGCGCCGGCGCGCTCTCAGCGCTGCTTTGGCTGTCCTCGCTGGCTCGAAAGACGGGGCGCGATCTCTGCTCACGGGCGAACCTTTTTGGGAAAGTTGCGTTGCCCCAAATGAGACATCGCAAGACCAAAACGGACGCCAGCCTACGAGATAACCTCTAAATAAACGGCAAAACCCTCGGGTCTGGTCTTATCCGCCCGAAACCGGCCCCGGCACGCCGCTTGCGATGTTCTCCTTGCGGGGCAACGCCTGTCCCGCAATGAGACAGGAGCCGTGTGATGCTGGCAGGACAAAATTTACCATCATCGAGCCGGGCGCTGGTTCTGGTCGGAGCCGCCGCGAGCACGCAGCTCCATCGCGTGGCGCCGCGCGCCTCGGCCTTCCTGGCCCATCTGATCGCGACCGCCCGCGACCTGCCGCAGACCCGCGAGCGCCGCCGCGCCGACGTGACCGAGGTGATCTCGGCCTATAAAGCCACGATCGAGAAAATCCGGCAGCTCGACGCTCAATAGCCGAGCGCGCAGCCGTCCTTGCGCGGTTCCGAACCGCCGATCAGCACGCCGCGATCCCAATCGATGCGAATGGCCTGCGCCCCGCCCCAGGGCGACGGCGCGACCGCGACGTTATGCCCGAGGCCCTTGAGGCCGTCGACGGTCGCGGCCGGCATGCCGCGCTCGACCAGCGTGGTCTCGCCCTCGAAGAACGCGCGCGGCGCATCGATTGCGCTCTGCACGTCCATGCCGTAGTCGACCATGTTGAGCACCATCTGCACGTGCCCCATCGGCTGATAGTGCGCGCCCATGACGCCGAACGTGGTGTCGCAGCGGCCGTTCCTCATCGCCAGCGCCGGAATGATGGTGTGCATCGGCCGCTTGTCCGGCCCGAGCGCATTGGGATGGCTCGGATCGAGCACGAAGCCCGAGCCGCGATTGTTGAACATCACGCCGGTCTTTTCGGTGCAGATGCCGGTGCCGAAGCTGGAATAAAGCGAGTTGATCAGCGACACCGCGCGGCGGTCGCGATCGACCACGGTGAGATAGACCGTGTCGCTGCCCGGCGTCGGCGCGCTCGGCAGCGGCACGCGCCTGGAACGGTCGATCTTTGCGGCGAGTACCTTGGCAAACGCCTTGTCGTTGAGCGCCGGCACCGCCACGCGCATGTGCGACGGCTCGGCGATGTGGGTGTCGCGCACGGCGTAGGCCATGCGTGCGGCTTCCAGCATCAGATGAAAGCGATCGGCGCCCAGCGGATTGAGCGCCGCCATGTCGAACTGTTCGAGGATGTTGAGCAGCACCAGCGCGGTCAGGCCCTGCCCGTTCGGCGGCAATTCCACCAGATCGAGGCCGCGGTAGTTGGTGGAGATCGGCTGCTGCGCTTCGCCGCGATGGCGCGCGAAGTCCTCGAGCGTCAGAACCGAGCCGAGCGCGTTGAGCGTCGCCACCATGTCCTGCGCGATCGGACCTTCGTAGAACGCGCGCGGGCCGTCCTTGGCGATCGCTTTCAGCGTTGCCGCGAGCGCCGGCAGCGTGATGACGTCGCCCTCCTCGGGCGCTTTCCCGCCGAAGAGATAGTGCTTGGCGCTGCCTGGATGAGGCGTGAGCTTGCCGACCTGCTTGGCCCAATCGGAGGCGACGCGCGGCGCGACCGGAAAACCGTCTTCCGCGTAGCGGATCGCGGGCGCCAGCACGCGGTCGAGTGAATAGGAGCCGCGCGCTTTCAGAATTTCACTCCAGGCTTCGATCGAGCCCGGCACGTTCACGGCATGCGGCGAGGTCGAGGCGATCTCCCGTATGCCCTTTGCCAACAGCGCCTCGGTCGACGCCTTGGCGCCGGCGCGGCCGCAGCCGTTGTAGCCCCACACCGGCTTGCCCGGCTCGGCGATCAGGCAGAAGCAGTCGCCGCCGATGCCGGTCATGTGCGGCTCGATCACGCACAGCGCCGCAACCGCCGTCAGCGCCGCGTCGACCGCATTGCCGCCGGCGCGCAGCACGTCGACTGCGGCGAGGCTTGCCAGTGGATGCGAGGTCGCCGCCATGCCCTCGCGGGCGATGACCGGCGAGCGGCCGGGGAGATGGAAATCGCGGGGCATGGATGAAGACCTCGGAGTAGACGCCGGGTCAGGATGATGCGTGGTCGACGCGTTCAATCGTCATGTCGCGCTGCGCGGTGCGGAGCGTGACGGTGAAGCCGCCGATCACGTCGACCATGCTGATCATCATCAGGATGAAGAAGGTCGAGGTGCCCGCCTGCCGCACCAGCAGGAATTCGACCAGCATGGCGATGAACAGCACCATCGACAGGATGTGATCGACGATCGAGCGGACGCCGATGCGGGTGGCTTTGAGAATCTCGATCGGCAGCAGCAGGATGGCTAGCGCCAGCAGCAGGTCCTCCGGCGTCAGGGTCCAGTCCTGGCCCGAGACGAGACGGAAGGTGGCGATATGGTCGGTCCAGGCCATGCCCGGGAGGAGGAACGCGATCATGTTGTAGATCGCGAACGGGATCACCAGCAGCGGGAAACCGACCAGATACATGGGCGCTCCTTAGGCTTGCGCCCGGTCAGACCTCGGTCTTCGGCTTGAGCACGGCGCGGCCCTTGTACATGCCGCTCTTGAGATCGATGTGGTGCGGCCGGCGCAGCTCGCCCGAATCCTTGTCTTCGACATAGGTCGGCCGCTTCAAGGCATCGGCCGAGCGGCGCATTCCGCGCCGGGATGGCGATGTTTTTCTCTTTGGCACGGCCATGGCGGCATTCTCCTAAAACTGCGGCGCTTCAAGACGCCGAACAGGTCAAAACCTTCGGGAAGCCGGGCTTATAGAGGAACACCCCCGCCAAGGCTAGGGGGTCGCTCTTTGCCGCACGCAGGCATCGATCGTGGGGGACGAAGCGGCGCGTCTTTGCACGATTACGGCGATCCGCCGCACCCCCGGACCGGGCCGCTGGGCGCTGCGCCGCTTCGGGTTGGGCAGCACGGCGGCGAGCGTGGCCGCTTCGCCCGGCCCCAGCTCCCGCGCCGGCTTCCGGAACGCCCGCCGCGCGCCAGCTTCGATGCCGAACTCGCCGTTCGGGCCCCATTCGGCGATGTTGAGATAGATTTCCAGCACCCGCCGCTTCGGCAGCACCAGGTCGACCCAGAGCGCCAGCGGGAATTCCAGCGCCTTGCGCACGAAGCTGCGCCCCGGCCACAGGAACAGGTTCTTGACCGTCTGCTGGGTGATGGTCGAGCCGCCCCGCACCTCGCTCAGCTCCTCGGCGTCCTCGATCGCGCCCTGGAGCTCCTGCCAGTCGATGCCGTAGTGCCGGCAGAACCGCGCGTCCTCCGAGGCGATCACGGCGAGCGGCAGCGCCGGGGCGATGCTGGTCAGCGGCACCACGGTCCGTTCCACCGGCTTGCCGGTCGCCCAGCGCCACAGCATCAGCGTCGACACCGGATCGACGAAGCGGTAAAGCGGCGCCAGCGCATAGGGCAGCAGCAGCACCGCGGCGACCAGCAGCATCAGCCCGCGAATGATCTGCCAACCGGCGCTGCGCCGGGACCGGGCGCTTGGGGACGGGACGCTTGTCATCGCAGCCGAGTTAAGCACAATTCCTCCCATGTCGAACGCAGCCGCCACCACGGCCCCTCACCGCGACTTGGCGTTCACCCGCCGCCTCGATGCCGCCGCGGCCGAGACCGAACAATTGCTCGACCGGCTGCTGGCTGTGGAACCGCTCGACGGCGAGCTTGCCCGTCCCCGCCGGCTGCTCGACGCCATGCGCCACGCGAGCCTCGGCGGCGGCAAGCGGCTGCGGCCGTTCCTCACCATCGAGACCGCGGCGCTGTTCAAGGCGCCGCGCGAGCGCGCGCTGATGGCCGGCGCGGCGATCGAATGCGTGCACTGCTATTCGCTGATCCACGACGACCTGCCGGCGATGGACGACGACGAACTGCGCCGCGGCCGGCCGACCGTGCACAAGGCGTTCGACGAGGCCACCGCGATCCTGGCGGGCGACAGCCTGCTCACCTTTGCGTTCGACGTGCTGTCGCGGCCCGACACCCATCCCGATGCGGCGGTGCGCATCGCGCTGGTCGCCGGACTGGCCCGCGCCGCGGGCTTGGGCGGCATGGCCGGCGGTCAGATGCTCGACCTCGCGGCCGAGGGCCGATTTACGTTCAACATCCAGCTTACCGAAGCTGACATTGTCATTCTGCAGGCCATGAAGACCGGCGCGCTCATCCGCTTCTCCTGCGTCGCCGGCGCGATCCTCGGCGGAGCGCCGCCTTCGGCTCAAGACGCGATCGGCCACTATGGCGCCGCGATCGGCCAGGCGTTCCAGATCGCCGACGACCTGCTCGACGTCGAGGGCGACCCGGCGACGCTCGGCAAGTCGACCGGCAAGGATGCCGCCCACGGCAAGGCGACGCTGGTCGACATGCTCGGGCCCGACAGCGCGCACGCCAGGCTCGACGCGCTGGTCCAGGAAGCCGAAGCCGCGCTGGCGCCGTTCGGCGCCGAGGCCGCCACGCTTCGCGCCGCCGCCCGCTTCATCGCCGAGCGGCGCGCATGAGAAAAAAAGCCAACGCGTTGCCGACGTCGCGCCCGTGGATCGTGCGGCTTGCGATCGGCCACGTGCGGCTCTGGATCGCCATCGCGCTGGGGATCGCCGCCTATCTGGCGCTGCCAGGGACGTTGCGGCCCGGCCAATGGAGTCCCGTCACCAGACTGCTGGTCGGCTGGGATGTCGGCACCATGTTTTATCTGGCCGCCGCCGCGACGATGATGGCGCGCTCGTCCCATACCGACATCAAGAAACACTCCGACATCCAGGACGAAGGCGCCTTCGGCATCATGTTGCTGACGATCGTCGCCGCCGCCGCGAGCCTCGGAGCGATCTTCGCGGTGCTTGCGGAGGCCAAGGACGGAGCGGCAGGCGTCTGGCCCTACCTGCTGGCGATCGGCACGGTCGTGCTGTCGTGGACCTTCACCCACACCATTTTTGCCTTGCGCTACGCCTATGAATTCTACGGCGAGGGCGAGCGCGCCTGCGGCCTGGAGTTTCCGCAGACCAAGAATCCCGATTATTGGGACTTCGTCTATTTCTCGTTCGTGATCGGCATGACCTTCCAGGTGTCGGACGTCGCCGTGACCAACAAATGGATTCGCCGGTCGGTCACCGTCCATGGCGTGCTGTCGTTTTTCTTCAACACGACCGTTATCGCCCTCACGGTGAACATGGCGGCGAACGCCATCTAGCGCGACAGCGGAGAAACGAGCCGACATGGTGACCGAGACGATCCAGACGCTGCTGCTGCTGCTCGCCATCGCGGTGGCGGTTGCTGTCGCCGCGCAGCGGCTGAAGACCGCGCCGTCGATCCTGCTGGTGATCGCCGGCATCGGGCTCGCGTTCATTCCCGGCCTGCCGCGCGTCGAGCTGGCGCCGGAATTCGTGCTGCTGGTGATCCTGCCGCCGGTGATCTATTCGGCCGGGGTGTCGATGAGCTGGCGCGAGTTCCGCTTCAACTTGCGGCCGATCTTCCTGCTGGCGTTCGGCTGCGTCATCTTCACCACCTGCGCGGTCGCCATGGCGGTGCACTGGCTGCTCGGCTGGCAATGGGGCGTGGCGTTCCTGCTCGGCGCCATCGTCGCGCCGCCGGACGTGGTGGCGCCGCTGGCGATCGCGCGGCGGCTCGGCCTGCCGCGGCGGATCCTGGTGGTGCTGGAAGGCGAAGGACTGGCCAACGACGCCACCGCGCTGATCCTCTACCGCTTCGCGGTTGCCGCGGT
Source organism: Rhodoplanes serenus (assembly GCA_945893085.1). Lineage (GTDB taxonomy): Bacteria > Pseudomonadota > Alphaproteobacteria > Rhizobiales > Xanthobacteraceae > Z2-YC6860. The sequence goes on from CAMDEB010000071.1 coordinate 7,847, forward strand.
ATCGACCGGCGCGTTCTCGCTCGGCCAGGCGGCTGGAACCTTCGCGCTGATCGTCGCGGGCGAGCTCGTGTGGGGCATCGCCGTCGGCTGGCTGGCGCTGCGGCTGCGGCAGTGGGCGCGCAATCCGCGCGCCGAGATCACGCTGTCGCTGATGACGCCCTATCTCGCCTACTGGATCCCCGAGCATCTCGGCGGCTCCGGCGTGCTCGCGACGGTGGCCGCCGGGCTCTACGTGAGCTGGAACGGGCCGCTGCTGATCTCGGCGTCGACGCGGCTGCAGGGCATCTTCTTCTGGGACCTGATCATCTACCTGATGGAGAGCTTCATCTTCCTGCTCACGGGGATGCAGGCGCGCACGCTGATGGAGATAGAGAAGGCGCAATCCTTCACCATCCGCGAGCTGCTGGTCGCGACCGCGATCACCACGATCATTGTGATCGTCGCGCGCTTCGTCTGGATGTTTCCGGCGACCTACATTCCGCGCTGGGTCAGTCCTTCATTGCGCAAGCGCGATCCGTCGCCGCCCTGGCAGACGCCGTTCACCATCGCCTTCACCGGCGTGCGCGGCGTGGTGTCGCTCGCAGCGGCGCTCGCCATTCCGCTGACCATGGCCAACGGCATGCCGTTCCCGCAGCGCGACCTGATCCTGTTCGTCAGCTACGGCGTCATCGTCTTCACGCTGGTTGGACAGGGGCTGATGCTGCCGAGCGTGATCCGCTGGCTCGGGCTCGCCAACGAAGCCCGCGCCGAACAGGAGCGCGAGCGCAAGGCCGAGTTCGCCGCGCGCGCCGAGGCGATCGATGCCGCCTATCGGCGCCTGGAGGCGCTCGCCGCCGAGCGCAAGCTGCCGGACGACGCGGTGGCGCTGCTGCGGATCCGGCACGACCAGCGGACGCGCCTGCTTCCGAAGGACCTGGAGGAAGGACTGACGTTGGCGCGACTGAGCAACGATCTCCGCATGGAGCTGATCGCGGCCGAGCGTGAGTTCCTTTATCAGCTGCTGCGCGACGGCAAGCTGACCGACGAAGCGCGCCGCCGGATCGAGCGCGAGCTTGACCTGGAGGAAGAGAGCATCGCGTGTCACCGATAGGGTGAGACACTGTAGGCGCCTCCACTGTCATTCCGGGGCCCCGCGAAGCGGCGCGCCCCGGAATCCATAACCACGACTCGGGAGTATGGATTCCGGGCTCGCGCCTGCGGCGCTCCCCGGAATGACGGCGACGTGCAGCCAAGCATCATCGCCCGTATTCTTTGAGACGCCGGATGCGTCTTTCCCATTTTTCCGTCCCTCTCGCGAGGGGATGGAGCGCCGGGAGGCGCCAGGGGCTTGCGAGGCCCCTTTACGGACCTTGCGAGGGTCCGTTTGAACGCGCCCACGGCGAAACCCTGTTACCAGGACCTGCCGCTTTCGGGGCGCGCGCGGCCAATGACGTAGGCCGCTGCGCCTCCCGGCGCTCCACCGCGATGCCGTTGTCGGGCACCGCAGCCCCGCTCCGTCAACCAAGCGTCCCTAGAAGACGCCCTCGATGAGCGAGGCTGCGTGGAAAGATAAGGCCGGTTTCAAGAGCGGGGATAAGTATTTTTTTGATGCGGCTCACTCCGCCGCTTTCGCACCCTGGCCGTAGCGGCGCTCGATGTAGTCGAGCACCATCTGCTTGAAATCCGCCGACAGCGTCGGGCCGCGCAGGGTGGCCGCCTTCTTGCCGTCGATGAACACCGGCGCGGTCGGCGTCTCGCCGGTGCCGGGCAGCGAGATGCCGATGTCGGCGTGCTTGCTCTCGCCCGGTCCGTTGACGATGCAGCCCATCACCGCGACGTTGAGCGCCTCGACGCCGGGATAGCGCTTCTTCCACTCCGGCATCGAGTCGTGGATGAACGCCTGGATGTCCTGGGCCAGCTCCTGGAACGTGGTCGAGGTGGTGCGGCCGCAGCCGGGACAGGCGGCGACCAGCGGCACGAAGGTGCGCAGCCCCATGGTCTGCAACAGCTCCTGCGCCACTTTCACTTCGAGCGTACGGTCGCCGTTCGGCTCCGGCGTCAGCGAGACCCGCACGGTGTCGCCGATGCCCTGCTGCAGCAGCACGCCCATCGCCGCCGACGACGCAACGATTCCCTTTGAGCCCATGCCGGCTTCGGTCAATCCAAGATGCAGCGCATAGTCGGAGCGCCGCGCCATTTCCCTATAGACCGCGATCAGGTCCTGCACCGCCGACACCTTGGCCGACAGGATGATGCGATTGCGCGGCAGCCCGATCTCCTCGGCGCGCTCGGCCGAGAGCAGTGCCGACTGCACCATCGCTTCGCGCGTCACCGCGCGCGCATCCGTCGGCGCCGCCGAACGGCTGTTCTCGTCCATCAGATGCGTGAGCAATTCCTGGTCGAGCGAGCCCCAGTTGGCGCCGATCCGCACCGGCTTGTGGTGCTTGATCGCCATCTCGACGATGGCGGAGAACTGGCGGTCCTTCTTGTCCTTGAAGCCGACGTTGCCTGGGTTGATGCGGTACTTGTCGAGCGCTTCGGCGCAACCCGGATGATCCGCCAAGAGCTTGTGGCCGATGTAGTGGAAGTCGCCGACGATCGGCACCGCGACGCCCATCTGCGCCAGCCGGTCCTTGATGCGCGGCACCGCGGCGGCGGCCTCGTCGCGGTCGACGGTGATGCGGACCAACTCGGAGCCGGCCCGCGCCAGCGCCGCGACCTGGCGGGCGGTGCCCTCGACGTCGGCGGTGTCGGTGTTGGTCATCGACTGCACGACGATCGGCGCGCCGCCGCCGACGGTCACGCCGCCGACGTCGACCGGAACGGTCTTGTGTCTTGCCTGCACCGAAGCTTCGGACATGCGCAATATATAGCCTCAACGCGGCCGGTTGACGAGGACGAGCCCAGCCGCCACCAGAATGACCGCCAGGGCGAAGGCCGGCGTCAGCGGCTCGCCCAGCACCAGGTGGCCGGCCGCCACGCCGAACAATGGCGTCAGGAATGTGAAGGCTGAAAGACGGCTGGCCGAATAGCGCACGATCAGCGCGAACCAGAGCGCGAAGGTGAAGCTCACCACCAGGGTCTGGTAGACCAGTGAGCCGAGCGCGACCGGTCCCGGCATGGCGGTGAGGCGCTCGCCGAACACCAGCGCGCCGAGCGCCACCACCGGCACGCAGACCGCGAGCTGATAAAGCAGCGTCTTCTCGGACGCGATGCGGTTGAGCGCGCTCGCCTTGATGATCAGCGTGGTGGCGGCCCAGCCGATCGCGGCGGCGACCATCATCAGGTCGCCGACGAGCTGGCGCGGATCGGCGGCCGGCGTCGGCAGGCCGAAGGCGAGCACCATGCCGGCAAACGACAGCAGCAAGCCGGTCCATTGCATCGCGCCGAAGCGGTCGGCCGGCAGGAACAGGCGCGCGCCCAGCACCACGAAGAACGGCGCCAGATAGATGAACAGAATCGCGCGCGACGCCGTGGTGTAGAGCAGCCCGCGATAGATCAGCAGGAACTCGATGCCGAACAGCAGCCCGCAGATCAGGCCGGCGCCGAGCGTGCCATCGCGGGCGGTGAGCGGGATGCCGCGCAGCCGCGCCACGAACGCCACGATCACGGCGGCCGCGCCCGTGCGGATCGCGCATTGGATCAGCGGCGGCACGTCGCCGATGGCGAGCTTGATCGCCACCTGGTTGAAGCCCCAGCACAGGCAGAGCCCAATCACCACGGCCATGCCGGCGGTGTCGAGCGGCCGGGAATGATGCGCAGGCGCGTCCGACACTATGGCTGCGCCTGCCGGCAATGCGCGCAGACGCCGCCGATCTCGATCACCGGCGCCTTGGGGGTGAAGCCGGCGGCGCCGGCCGCGCTCTTGAGCTGTTCGGCGACCGCGGCGGAGGCCGCCTCTCCCACTTCGCCGCAGCGTTCGCAGATCAGGAACACCACAAGGTCGCCGGTGGCGTGATTGTTGACGCAGGCGATGAAGGCGTTGCGGCTCTCGATGCGATGGACCAGGCCGTTCTCGCGCAGGAAGTCGAGCGCGCGGTAGATCGTGATCGGCGCCGGACGGCTGCCGGAGGCGGCGGCACGGTCGATGATCTCGTAGGCGCCGAGCGGCTTGTGGCTCTCGAGCAGAGCCGCAAGCACCTGGCGGCGGATCGGCGTCAGCCGCTGAGCGCGCGCCGCACAGAGCGTCTCGGCATGCGCCAGCGCGTCCGCGGTGCAGCGGTCGTGATCGTGATCGGGCGCTGGGAAGACGTGCTCGGACATCGGGTACTGACCTCGAATCAACATAAGCCCGCGACCGGCCGGATGGCACTCTCCTTCCGCAGCATGGAACTATATGCAGTGCAACAGATTTATATTGCAATGCGGTAAGAGCCGCCCCACCTTAGGCCCCTCGGGGTGCGACCGTTCCCCGCTACATAGGAAATTCTCTAGATGTTGGAAGGCTTTAGAACGGGCGTCGCGACTCTTCTCGGGGCTCGGGAGCAGAATGCTGCGCGTCATGCTGCAGCAAAGCGCAGCAAATCGATCAGCCTTGCCCTGCAAGGCGGCGGCGCCCACGGCGCCTTCACCTGGGGCGTGCTGGACCACCTGCTGGCCGACGGCCGGCTGCATATCGACGGCATCTCCGGCACCTCGGCGGGCGCGGTCAACGCGGTGATGGTCGCCGACGGGCTGGCGCGCGGCGGCCGCGACGAAGCGCGCAAGCGCCTCGCCACGTTCTGGCGTGCCGCGAGCCTCGGCGGCGGATTGCCTGGCGCGCAGCGCGCGGCGTTCGACCGGATGCTGTCGTTCATGCCGATCACCGGCGCGCCGGTGCAGGCCTTCGTCTCCAACCTGTCGCGCTATTTCTCGCCCTATGACATCAATCCGCTCAACCTCAATCCGCTGCAGGATCTGATCGCCCGCCACGTCGACTTCGACGCGGTGCGGGCGTTCACCGATCTCGAGCTGTTCGTCTCCGCGACCAACGTCCACACCGGCGCGGCGCGGGTGTTCGGCCGCGAGGAGCTCAACGCCGCGGTGGTGATGGCTTCCGCCGCCATCCCGCTGGTGTTCCGCGCGGTCGAGATCGACGGCGTGCCCTATTGGGACGGCGGCTACAGCGGCAATCCGCCGATCCTGCCGCTGTTACGCACCACGGCCAGCGACGACGTGCTGGTGGTGCAGATCAATCCGCTGGAGCGCCACACCACGCCGAGCTCGCCGCGCGACATCGTCGACCGGATCAACGAGATCACGTTCAACGCCTCGCTCACCTCGGAGCTGAAAATGGTGGCGCTGATCGGCGAGCTCATCGGCGAAGGCTGGTTGAAGCCCGGCCCGGACTACCGGCCGATCCACATGCACCGGATCGTGCTCGGCAGCGGCCGCAAGCTCACGCCGGCGAGCCGGTTCAGCACCGATTTCGATTTCTGCGAGACCCTGCCCCGCGCCGGCCGGCGCGCCGCGCGGCGCTGCCTCGACGCGCAATTCGACGACATCGGCGTGCGCGGCACGATCGAGCAGTCGGTGGCGGCGTAGTCTCTCTCAATGTCATTCCGGGGCGCGAGCGAAGCTCGCGAGCCCGGAATCCATAACCACGACTCTGGAGTATGGATTCCGGGCTCGCGCCTATCGGCGCGCCCCGGAATGACAGAAAATGATACATTGAGCGGATGACGCAAACTTCCTTGCTCAGTGCCGAGGTCGGCGCGACGCGGCTCGAGATCGTCACAGCCGACATCACCACGCTCGACGTCGATGCCATCGTCAACGCCGCGAACGGCACACTGCTCGGCGGTGGCGGTGTCGACGGCGCGATCCATCGCGCGGCCGGACCGGAGCTGCTCGCCGAATGCCGGACGCTCGGCGGCTGCGATACCGGCGCGGCGAAGATCACGCGCGGCTATCGGCTGAAGGCGAAGCACGTTATCCACGCGGTCGGGCCGGTGTGGCGCGGCGGCGGAAGCGACGAGGAGGAGCTGCTGGCGTCGTGCTATCGGGTCTCGCTCGGGCTCGCGGCCCAACATGGCCTGCGTTCGATCGCGTTTCCGGCGATCTCGACCGGGGTCTACCGTTTTCCAGCCGACCGCGCGGCGCGCATTGCGGTGGGGACGGTGGTGTCGGAGCTCTCGGCTGCGCCGCGCGGCATCGAGCATGTGGTGTTCTGCTGCTTCTCGCCGGAATCGGCGGAGCATCATAAGAAGGCGTTTGTGGAGCTTGGCCTCGCCTAGCATTCCGCCGTCATGGCCGGGCTTGTCCCGGCCATCCACGCCTTGCTTCGTGTCCAAGACGTGGATGCCCGGCACAAGGCCGGGCATGACGGACGAGAG
>CAMDEB010000072.1 GCA_945893085.1 Rhodoplanes serenus
CCGCCTGACCCACCACGTCCATATCCTGGAAATGAACGGCGACAGCTACCGCCTCAAGCAGAGCAAGCGCCGCCAGCGTGGTGCCAAAGCCACAAACCTGCCCGACAACCCACCCGAGGAATAACCCACGACGCATGAAGCCCCCCCCCCCGCGGGGGGGGGGCTTCATGCCATCAGCCGTGATGTACTTTTACTCCGGCGTCGACAGATGCGATTGCCAAGGGGCACGGCGACGCCGCGGTGCTGGGGCCGCGCGCCACGGCGCTGGACGGCGAGCGGCGCGAACTCGAAGCCGCCCTGGCGGAGCAGCCCGCGCCGGTGATCGCGCTCCACCCGCGCACGCTGGCGCGCTACGAGGCCCAGCTGCTGCGGCTGCAGGCCGCGCTCGCCAAGGGGCTGAGCGCCGCCGACCCGGAGGGCATGGCGGCGCTGCGCGACCTGGTGCAGACGGTGACGGTCCACCCCGGCGCCAAGCCGGGCCTGGTGGTGGTGGACATCAGCGGCCGCTTGAATGCGCTGCTTGGTCTCGATCCGTTCGCCCATGGGGGGAACGGCGGTAGCGGGGGACGGATTTGAACCGCCGACCTCCGGATTATGATTCCGCTGCTCTAACCAACTGAGCTACCCCGCCATCCGAGTGCTGTCAGATACGTCTCGGCCCTTCCGCGTCTTGGGCGTGTTGTGGGTTCGGCCGACACCAACCCGCGGACGGCCTTGATGTATTGCAGGGTTGCCACATTGCCAAGCGCGAACTGCTGCGCCGCTTCAGTCTTATAGGGGGCGAGCCTGCGGCGATAAACCGCTCCAGCGCCCTGCGCGGCATACGGATTTGCCCAGCGGCAGCTCCATGCTTTTCCGAGTCTTCGACAGTTGTGAGAACAAATAGAGAATAGGGCAAGTCGGTGCGATACCGAACCGACCCGGAAAAAGCATGGACTTAAGCTTGTGCAGCCGTGCCTGGGCTCACCACCACCCTCACCAGGGAGGGCAATGGATTGCAGGCGCCATGTCGATAACCCCTCCAGCGGAATATCGCAGGCGCGCAGCGAATTGTGTCGAGATGGCGCAGCACGCGCCGGCCGCAGAGCGGCGAACCTTGCTGGACATCGCCACCATGTGGGTCAATCTCGCTGACGCCATCGAGAAGGATAACGCGATTGTCGGCGGCGATTCCGTCGCCAGCCTCGCTCCCCGAAAATAAACTTCAACTAATAATCACTGGACTCGGGTGGCAGCGTCGCGGTGATCGCGCGAAGCACTTCCGTCCCCTGCTCGTTCAAAACCTGCACGGTGACTTCCTTGTAGTCGCGGCCAAGCTCCGCCGCGATTCTCCGCGCGTGATCGTCGGCTCCGGCGGCGGTGGGAAATACTTCACCGGCTTCATCCTGATAGGCCTGTCCTCGACACTCAACGCGAAAGAAAAACTTCGGCATCGAGGGGCTCCTAAGCCTGCTCGCGCGGCCCATCGGAACGGACGTTCACAGGTGGCTGGGTTTCGAGTTCTACGGCGCGAGCGAGGTATGTCGCCGCCGAGGCACCCAAGTTTTCGGCCGCCTTGAGATCGCTCATCTGCTTGGCGATCTCAAGACACAGTTCGGCTTGCGAGCGGAAATAGCGGGCGTCTTGCACCGACGCACTCCAGATCGGTTTCGTTTATCGACCTGGGCGAGCAAACCGCTGCTCACCCACCCCCTCCGACCTCTCCTATTACAGAGATCTTACGCATCGGGGTGCCGTACCGGTTAAGCCCGGCTCCTTAGGCCACTGCCTCATAAACCGAACGAACTCAGCATCCGTACGGTTCCAGACATGGGAGCAAATTTAGTTATTTTATGCAATATCGCTTGTGAGCGTTGGGCCCAACAATCGGTCGGAGTGTGCTTTGACGGTTTCATAACATTCGCACGCGGTTTCCCGCAGACCGTCCAAATTGAGAATGCGGATGTTGCCGCGGTGATAGCGAATAAAACCGGCCTGCTGGAGCGTGTGAGCCACCACCGAGACGCTGGTGCGCCGAACTCCGAGCATCTGGGCGACAAACTCCTGGGTGAGCTGCAGATCGTCGCCGCCCGTCAAATCCCGGCAGCGCAGCAGCCACCGCGCCAGACGGGCTTCGACGGTGTGGGTCGCGTTGCACGCGGCGGATTGCAACGCCTGAACGAGGATGAGTTGTTCGTGGTGGATGAGCGAACTGCGCAGATCGGCGTTTGCATCGGCCAGATTGCGGAGCCGGTCCGCATCGAGCACGGATGCGGCGCCTGCAATTTGAACGATGGCTTTGCAGAGCGAAAACCGCCCGTCCACAGCGGACGAGCCGCCAACAACGCTCTCCCGACCGACCATGGCGGTTTCGATCGTTTCTCCCGATGCAAGCTCTATGACCAGCGACACGACGCCGCCGTGCGGGAAATACACCCGATTGACCGTCTCGCCGATTTCGAAAAGGACTGTGCCCTGCAGTAGCTCAACGAACTTCAAGTGCGGCTGAAGCGCCGCAAGGTCTGTCGCCGAAAGCGTCGCCAATAGCTTGTTTGAAGGCGTGCTGGATACATTCATACCGCTCTCCTGCCATAAGGCGGGAGCGCGGGAGCGTCTCTCAGCCACTGACGCCCGATCGCGTCGATGTCAGTGATGTCAGGAATATAGGGATTGATCTGCCCGATAACCAGCATAGCGCCGGCGATTTCACAAAGAGCTGCAAAGCGACGTTGAGGAAGCCACCCTGACGTATCCGATGCGAAGAAGCCTAAAGACTACTTCGGCGTGACGCTCGGATCGCCGCCGGGGCTGCCAGGCGGTGGAATGACCGGCATTCGTCCGCCGTCCGGCGTCGGCGCCTTGATGCCGGGATCGATGTTGGGCGGGCAGATCACCCCGTCGGTGCGTGCGAGCTTCTCGCTGAGACTTTCGCCGGTGGTGCTCGGCGGCGCTGTCGGGCCGCGCTCGCCCGCCCGAAGCTGGTCACCCGGCGCGCAGGCTTTGGCATCAGCCGTGGGAGCCGCCGGCGCGCGATCTTGCGCATGAATGGACGCGAGGCCCGCGCAGAGCAGCAGGCCGGTCATCGCGATGCTCGCGCGCGCGCTCATGATCGCGTCACGCGCGGCACGACACGCTCGACTTCGTTCTCGGTCTTCTTCGATCCGCCGGGAAATGCCTCGCGCGCCTTGGCCTTCAGACGCCTGCGCCCGGTGGGCGCGTTTTTCAACGCGGTCTTGTTCGCCGTGCGCTTGCCTTTGGTCTCATTGGCCATGACCTGCTCCGTTGAACGTCGTCGGAGAAGACAACGGCCTGCGAGCGGAACTGTTCCGTGCCGAGAACGAGACGCACGTCGTGATGGGAACCTAATGGTCCCGATCGACTTGCAACGTCATGCCCAAAGCGCCAAAGCCAATGGACCCGCCGGACATCCGGCCCGCCGATCCCAGGCAACCGCCCGTTCAAGACCCGCCTGACGGTCCCGAGCCAGATCCCGTCGAACCTCCACCACGCGATCCTCAAGAAGACAGGCCGATGCGCGATCCCGCGCCGCCCGACGGCGATCAGCCGCGCTCGGTCGAATCCTGAAATGAAATGATCCGTCCGCCGCGATCAGCCGCGTACCGCCCGGCTTGCACCGGCGGTCGCGGCCACGCCGAGGGTCTTGCCGAAACGGATCAGCGAGAAATGCCCGAGCGGCGGCATTGGCCGGCGCTCGATCAGATGCACGCCCTCGGTCCGTTCAGCCCATTGCGCGAGCCGCGCCCAGGGAAACTCCGGCCGCCAGCCGAGCCGGCGCGCCACCGGCGAGAACCACTGTTCGAACGCGCGGCGCAACCCGGTCTCGGCGCCGATGTGATTGACCAGCACGATCTCGCCACCCGGTTTGAGCACGCGCGCGAATTCGTCGAGCGTCGCTTCCGGTTCCGGCACCGCGGTGATGACGTATTGCGCCACCACGACGTCGAAAAACGCATCGGGAAATCCGAGATGCTTGGCATCCATCACCGCGAGCGTCTCGATATTCTCGAGTTTCTGCTCGACCACGCGCTCCTGCGCCTTGCGTAGCATCGGCTCGGAATAGTCGACGCCAACCACGCGGTTGCTGCGCGAATAATCCGGCAGCGAGATGCCAGTGCCGACGCCAACATCGAGGATGCGCCCGCCCGAAGGACAAGCCTGCTCCGCCGCCTCGATCGAGGCCGTGCGGCCGCGCTCGAACACCGCGCCGAACACCAGGTCGTAGACCGGCGCCCAGCGGGCATAGGCCTTCGCCATCGTCTGCTTGTCGATCTCGGATTGCATTGCCGCCCCGCTACGCCACTGAGACTATTACGCCGCTCTTGCCGCAGCCTCCGCGCTGCGGATGAAGCCGCCGCCGAGCACGCGGGCCTGACCGGCCGGACCATCGTAGAACACGCAGGCCTGGCCGGGCGAGACGCCGTCCTCGCCGTCGACCAGCTCGATTTCGAACTCGCCGCCGGCTGAGAACAGCCAGGCCGCCTGCGGCAACCGGGTCGAGCGCACCTTGACGAACACCTCAAGCCGGCCGCCGTCGAGCGCTGCATCGAGCGCGCCGTCGCCGATCCAGTTGACGTCGCGCAGCCGGATGCGGCGCATGGTCAGCGCCTCGCGCGGGCCGACCACGACGCGACGCGCCGCAGCGTCGAGCCGCACCACGTAGAGCGCGGCGCTGCTTGCGATCTTCAGCCCCTTCCGCTGGCCGACAGTGAAATGGATGATGCCGTCGTGGTGGCCGAGCACCTTGCCGTTGAGATCGACGATGTCGCCGGCTTCGGCGGCGCCGGGCTTGAGACGCTCGATCACGTCGGTGTAGCGGCCCGACGGCACGAAGCAGATGTCCTGGCTGTCGTGCTTGTCGGCCACGATCAGTCCGTGGCGGCGCGCCAACTCGCGGGTCTGCACCTTGGTCATGTCACCGAGCGGAAAACGCACCAGATCGAGCTGCTCGTGCGTGGTGCCGAACAGGAAGTAGCTCTGGTCGCGCTCGTCGTCGCGGGCGCGGTACAGCGCACGCGCGCCATCCGGCAGCGCGCGTGAGGCAACGTAGTGCCCGGTCGCCAGCACCTTGGCTCCGAGCTCGCGGGCGGTGCCGAGCAGGTCGCGAAACTTCACCGACATGTTGCAGTCGACGCACGGCACCGGCGTCTCGCCCGCCACGTAGCTCTCGGCGAAGCGGTCGATCACCGCCTCCTTGAAGCGGCTCTCGTAGTCGAGCACGTAATGCGGGATGCCGATCCGGTCGGCGACCGCGCGGGCGTCGTGGATGTCCTGACCGGCGCAGCAGGCGCCCTTGCGGTGAGTCGCCGCGCCATGGTCGTAGAGCTGCAGGGTGACGCCGACGACGTCGTAACCCTCGGCCTTGAGCAGCGCCGCGGTCACCGAGGAATCGACGCCGCCCGACATGGCGACAACGACGCGGGTGTCCTGCGGCCGGCCTTCGACCTCGAGACTGTTGAGCATTCCGGCCGCGGCTTGCACCGCGCTCCTTGAGCATCGGGAAAGAGGCTTTCCACCCATTACTACAGGTGGCGACCCCGGCGGCGCAATGCAAACGGACGTGCCTAAATCCGGCCGAAAGCGGCGTTTCGGGGCGTTCCCGGCAGTTCTTGCCGCCCGCCAGCAGAGGGTGCCGGGACGGCCCCCGCCCCGGGCTCCCTGTCCGGAATCAACTCATTGATAATATTGGAATTTTTATTAACGCCTCGGTGGCCCGTGGATTGCAAATGAATGCCTATCGAAACCCGTCCCACGAGGTCCCCCGTGCCCAGCGTCGCGTCCGAACCCAGCGTTGTTGCCCTTCCGCCCCTGCCCGCCTCGCGCGGCCCGTCGGCCCAGTCCGACGACCGCAATCATGAGCCGTTTGCGATGCTGCTCGACACCGCGAGCGCCCCCGCCGAGCCGGCCCCGCGCAACGATCGGGTCGGTCGCCCTGACCGCGCCGAACGCCCTGACCGCGCCGAACGCCCTGACCGCGCCGAACGCCAGGATGCTCGCTCCGACCGCAGGGACGACGCGGCCCCGGCCGCCGACCGGCGCACCGACGCCCCGCCGGCGAAGGACGCCAAAGAGCCCAAGGATACCGACACCAAGGAAGCCAAAGGCACCGCGGACACCAAGGACAGCGAGACCAAAGACAGCAAGGAAACGACGGACGGCAAGGACACGGCCGCGGCCGACGCCAGCGCCGACCAGAAGGCCGTCGCCGCCATCGCTGCAGCAATCGAAGCGGCCACGGCCATAGCGCCCGAGCCCACACCGGCCACCACGGACGCCGCGATCGCCGATCCTTCGACGGTCGCAGCGGACGCCGTCGCGCAGCCGGTCGCGCCCGTCGCCGTCCCTGTCGTGGCGCCCATCGTGGCGCCGACGCCTTCCGCCCCCGCTTTGGATCCGGGCGAAGCGCTCGCCGTGCAAGCGGCGGCGACCGGGGCCGCCAGCCCGATCAACACCGCACCCAAGCAGGCCGACGGCCCGAAAGCCGAAGCCAAGCCACAGGGTGAAGCCAAGCCGCAGGGCGAAGCCAAGCCACAGGCGAAAGTCGCCGAGGCAGTTGCCGCGACGCCGTCTGCGACACCGGCGGTGACGCCCGCCGACGCCGGCCAGGACAAGGATGACGGCACCCCCAAGAACCACGAGCAGGCGGCAAAGCCGGTGCATCACGCCGACAAGCCGGCGCCGACCGCCGCCGCTACCACCACCATCGAAGCGGCCCCGGCTCAGGCGTCTCGCGCCGATGACGCCGCGGCCGCGGTGAAGACCAGCACCGACGCGGTCCAGCATCTCGGCGTGTCGGCTCCCGCCACCCACACCACCGCCGTGGCGAGTGCGGCGGGCCCCGCTACGACGGCAGCCCCGAGCGCGCCCGCGGTGCCGGTCGCGGGTATCGCGGTGGAGATCGCAACCCAGGCGCAAGCCGGCAGGAACCGTTTCGAGATCCGTCTTGACCCGCCGGAGCTTGGCCGCATCGACGTGCGGCTCGATATCGATCGCGACGGCAACGTCAGCTCGCGGCTGGTGGTTGAACGCGCCGACACGCTCGAGCTGCTCCGCCGCGACGCCTCGCAGCTCGAACGCGCGCTGCAGCAGGCCGGTTTGAAAACCGCAGACAACGCGCTCGAATTCTCGCTGCGCGATCAGCGTTTCGCGCGCGACGACCAGCCTTCGCAGAACGCCGCGCAACTGATCGTGCCGGAAGACTACGCCGCTCCGCTGGAAGCGCTAAGGCGCGGCTACGGACGGTTGCTCGGCCTCGGCGGCGGCATCGACATCCGGGTATAGGAGCAGACATCATGGCTGTGGGCAGCATCATTCCGGCGACCAATCCCGCGGTGACCTCGCAGGTCACTTCGGCCACCACGGCCGCGACCTCCGCGACCGGGGCGGACGCCAGCATGCTCGCCAAGAACTTCTCCGCCTTCCTGCAGCTTTTGACCACGCAGTTGAAGAACCAGAATCCGCTCGACCCGCTCGACACCAACCAGTTCACCCAGCAGCTCGTGCAGTTCGGCCAGGTCGAGCAGCAGCTCAAGTCGAACGATCAGCTCTCCGCCCTGGTGTCGCTGCAGAAGACCGCGCAATCGACCGCGGCGCTGGGCTTCGTCGGCGAGACCGTGTCCGTCGACGGCAACACGGCGAAGCTGGACAACGGGTCTGCCACCTGGCGGTTGAACGTTCCCAAGCCGGCTGCGGTGGCGATCAACATCCAGGACGAGTCCGGCCAAACCGTCTACACCGGCAACTTCACCATGACTGCCGGTATGCAGAACTTCACATGGGATGGCCGGGACGCGAGCGGCCATCAGTGGCCGGACGGCATTTACAAGATGACGGTGAGCGGCAAGGACGCGAGCGGACAACCCATCGCCATTGCGACCGAAGTCGACGGTGTGGTCGACTCCGCCGACCTGACCCAGGCGCCCCCGGTTCTCTCGGTCTCCGGCCAGGACTACACGCTCGACAAGATCAAGCGCGTCGTCCGCAAATCGAACTGACGGCGGTAACACTTCGTTCATTTCCGGCGGCGGGCGGCGTCATATCAGGCCCGAAAAGCGCCTGAAACCCGCTATACTGTGCACCGATCTCGCCAACAGCGACTTTTCTCGATTGTCCAATGCGTTTAGCTATTTTTTAAGCCGCGACCGGTAGGGTGCCCCCTGAGTTTGTCAGTAATCAGTGTCAGTAGTCCGTGAGTGTATCGATGACCGAGCCCCACCGCCCGAGGGCGAAATACGTGATCGGGCCCGACGGCAGTCCGCTCACGATCGCGGACCTTCCGGCACCGGGAACCAAGCGTTGGGTTATTCGTCGCAAGGCGGAGGTGGTCGCGGCTGTGCGCGGCGGGTTGCTCTCGCTTGAAGAAGCCTGCGCCCGCTACACCCTCACCGTCGAAGAATTCCTGTCTTGGCAGTATTCCATCGACCAGCACGGCCTCGCCGGCCTGCGCACGACGCGCATCCAGCAATACCGGCAATAGCTGCTGCCGACCGCATTGATGAAAACGCCGGCCGCGAGGCCGGCGTTTTCGCGTTTGGGGTTGCAGCCGCAGCAGCCGCGGCAATCCGGCGCCGGTTCCGGGCGAATCCAGATCGCAAGCCAGAACCCTCGCGGCTCATTAACCGCGCAGTAACCATAAACTGGGCAATTCTTGCCGGGTCAGGCGCGCCCGCGCCGATTCCAGAGGATTGCCGTGCAAGGCTTCGCTGCGTTTATCAAAAACCTGGGTGCAACACGGATTGCCGCGATGGGCGCGGTCACCATTGCGCTCATGGCGTTCTTCGCCTTCCTCATCATCCGCGCCACCGCGCCGCAGATGACGATGCTGTTCAGCGAACTCTCGGTCGAGGATTCCGGGGCGATCATCAAGGACCTGGAGCGCCAGGCATCCCCTATGAGATGAAGAACGACGGCGCCATCCTGCTGGTGCCGAAGGACCGGGTGGCACGGCTGCGCATGAAGCTCGCCGAAGGCGGGCTGCCGAAGGGCGGCGGCGTCGGCTACGAGATCTTCGACAAGTCCGACGCGCTCGGCGCCACGAGCTTCGTCCAGAACATCAATCATCTGCGTGCGCTCGAGGGCGAATTGGCCCGCACCATCCGCGCGATCGACCGCGTGCAGTCGGCGCGCGTGCATCTCGTGCTGCCCGAGCGCGCGCTGTTCGCGCGCGAAAAGGCCGAGCCGACGGCCTCGATCGCGGTCAAGGTGCGGGGCGCGCTCGAACCGCAGCAGGTGCGGGCGATCCGCCATCTGGTGGCCGCGGCGGTCAACGGGCTCAAGCCGCAGCGCGTGTCGATCGTCGATGAGGCCGGGCGCTTGCTGGCCGATGGCGCGGCCGACGAGACCGGCAGCATCGGCACCAGCGCCGACGAACGCAAGACCGCCTTCGAGCGGCGCATGCGCGAGCAGGTCGAGTCGATCGTCACCTCGGTGGTCGGGCCCGGCCGCGCCCGCGTGCAGCTCACCGCCGACTTCGATTTCAACCGCATCACCCAGACCTCGGACAAATACGATCCCGAGGGCCGCGTGGTGCGATCGAGCCAGACCCGCGAGGAGGTCACCGGCGGCGCCGACGCCAGCGCCGGCGCGGTTTCGGTTGGCAACGAACTGCCCGGCGCCAATGCGCGTCCGGATGCGGCGGCGGCGCGGGAGCAGAACCGAAAGTCCGAGGAAACCGTCAACTACGAGATTTCCCGCACCACCAAGACCGAGGTGATCGAGGGCGGCCGGGTCAACCGGGTCTCGGTCGCCGTCGTGGTCGACGGCAACTACGTCAAGAACGACAAGGGCGAGATGGCCTACGAGCCCCGCTCCAAGGACGAGATCGATCGCATCGCCGCGCTGGTGCGCTCGGCGATCGGCTTCGACGCCAAGCGCGGCGACCAAGTCGAGGTGGCCAATCTGCGGCTGGCCGAAAGCCCCGGAGCCCCGATTGCCGAGCCCGCGAGCTGGATGAACTTCCTGCAGTTCACCAAGGACGACGCGATGCGCGGCATCGAGCTCGGCGTCATGGTGCTGTTGGCCCTGGTGGTCCTGCTGATGGTGGTGCGGCCGATGATGCGGCGTGTCATCACGCCGGAGGGCGCCTTCGCGGCGACCGCGGACGGCGGCATCGCCGCCGCGCTGGCGGCAGCCGGGGCAACCGTGACGATGGCAGGCGGCGGGAGCGCGGTCCTGCCGGGATCCGGCGGCGTCAGCATCGCCGGCGGCAAGGCCGGCAGCATCACCGGTTCCGGCGGCCCCAATGTGTCGATCGGCGGCAACGGCGAGCAGGTTCACATCTCGAACCGCACCTCCACCATGATCGACATCGCGCAGGTGCAGGGCCAAGTGCACGCCCAGTCGGTCCAGAAGGTCGGCGAGCTCGCCGACAAGAATCCGAATGAAACCGTCGCCATCATCCGCACCTGGCTGCATGAAACCGCAGCCTGACCGCGCAACGTCCAACGCCTGAGACCCCATGCTCGCAAGACGAAATTCCGGAGAGATCGAAACGCTGGTCGCCACGCTGGCAAGCCGGCAGACCGAGCAGCAGCAAGCGGCGCGAAAGCTCAGCGGCGCAGAACGCGCGGCGGTGCTGATGCTGGCGCTCGGCGAACAGTACGGCGCGAAGATCTGGGGCCTGCTCGACGACGACGATCTGCGTCAGCTCACGATCGTGATGTCGACGCTCGGCACCATCGAGGCCGACCTGGTCGAGAACCTGCTGCTGGAGTTCGTCGGCAGGCTGTCTGCGTCCGGCGCGCTGATGGGCAATTACGACCACACCGAGCGGCTGCTGCAGCAATACCTGCCGCCGGAGCGAGTCGGCGGCATCATGGACGAGATCCGCGGACCGGCCGGCCGCAACATGTGGGAGAAGCTCTCCAACGTGCAGGAAGAGGTGCTCGCCAACTATCTGAAGAACGAATATCCGCAGACCGTCGCGGTGGTGCTGTCGAAGCTGCGGCCCGAGCACGCCGCGCGCGTGCTCGCCATCCTGCCGGAGGAGCTTTCGCTCGACGTCGTCAACCGGATGCTGAAGATGGAAGCGGTGCAGAAGGAGGTGCTCGAACGGGTCGAGCAGACGCTGCGCACCGAATTCATGTCGAGCATCTCGCAGACCCGCCGCCGCGACGCCCACGAGGTGATGGCGGAAATCTTCAACAATTTCGACCGGCAGACGGAAACCCGCTTCATCACCTCGCTGGAAGAAGAAAATCGCGAGAGCGCCGAACGGATCAAGGCGCTGATGTTCACCTTCGACGATCTGGTGCGCCTCGACACCGCATCCGCCCAAACGCTGATGCGCCATGTCGAAAAGGAAAAGCTCGGCATCGCGCTGAAGGGCGCCTCCGAGGCGGTGCGCCAGTTCTTCCTGACCAACATGTCGACCCGCGCCGCCAAGATGCTGGTCGACGACATGCAGGCGATGGGCCCGGTGCGGCTGCGCGACGTCGACGACGCGCAGGTGCTGCTGGTCAATCTCGCCAAGGACCTCGCCGCCAAGGGCGAGATCGTGATCTCCAAATCGCGCGGTGACGAAGAGCTGGTTTATTGAGGACGATGATGGGCGCGGCGACCAAATACCTGTTCGACGTCGATTTCGCCCCGGGCGCCAATCCGGCGGAGCGTCCGGTTGCGCCGGCCGAGCACGCCCGCAAGCTCGCCGAGGCCGAGAGCAAGGCGTTCAGCGAGGGTTTCGCAACCGCGGAGCGCGAGCGCGTGGCCGAGGCCGAGCGCCGCACCGCCGCGGCGTTCGAGCAGACCGGCGAAGCGCTCGACCGGCTGTCGCGTGGCCTGGCCGCGATCGAGGGCCGGCTCGAGGCCGAGGCGGTCGAGGTCGCGGTCGCGGTCGGACGCAAGCTCGCGCCCGAGCTGATCGCGCGCGAGCCGTTCATCGAGGTCGCAGCGCTTGCCACCGACTGCTTCAAGCAGCTCGCCGCGTCGCCGCACGTCGTGGTGCGCGTGAACGACGCGCTGCACGCCACGGCCCGCGTGCGGCTCGACGAGATGGCCCGCGCGCGCGGCTTCGAAGGCCGCCTGGTCGTACTCGCCGAAGCCGACATCGCACCGGGCGACTGCCGCATCGAATGGGCCGACGGCGGCCTCACGCGCGATGTGGCGGCGACGGATTCGACCATCACCGAGGCGGTCGGGCGCTACATCGCCGCACTCCGCATCGCAACGCATTGAACTTTGGAAGGCTGAAACATGAGTGACAACGGCAAGGTACCGCTCCCCAATCTGGAGAACGACGACACTGCGATGCCGCCGGTCGATCCCAACACAATGGCGCCCGATAACGACGGCGAGTCGCTGGACCGCGGCGCAGCAGATCTGGAAGCGGTGTTCGACGTCCCGGTGCAGGTCTCGGAGATCCTCGGACGCGCCCGCATGGATGTCGGCGAACTGCTCAAGCTCGGACCCGGCGCGGTGCTCGAACTCGACCGCAAGGTCGGCGAGGCGATCGACATCTACGTCAACAACCGGCTGGTGGCGCGCGGCGAGGTGGTGCTGGTCGAAGACAAGCTCGGCGTGACCATGACCGAGGTCATCAAGGCGGAAAGAAACTAAGAGGCGAATAGGGAATGGCGAATAGCGAGTAGCAAAGACTCCATTCGCTATTCGCCACTCGCCATTCGCGTCTCGAACGAAGGACCATTGCCATGCGGCTTCTCATCGTCGGCACGCTCAAGGGCCAGCTCACCACCGCGACCAAGATCGCGATGGACCGGGGCGCGACCGTCACCCATGCCGATTCCATCGAGCAGGCGCTCGCGGTGCTGCGCTCGGGCCGCGGCGCCGACCTGCTGATGGTCGATGTCGCGATCGACATCCGCGAGCTGGTCACCCGGCTCGACGCCGAGCACATCCACGTCCCGCTGGTCGCCTGCGGGATCGAGAACAACGCCCGCGCCGCGGTCGCCGCGATCCACGCCGGGGCCAAGGAATACATCCCGCTGCCGCCCGATCCGGAGCTGATCGCAGCGGTGCTGGCCGCGGTCACCGACGATCACCGGGAGATGGTCTATCGCGACGAGTCGATGGCGCAGGTGGTCAAGCTCGCCCAGCAGATCGCGACCTCGGACGCCTCGGTGCTGATCACCGGCGAATCCGGCACCGGCAAGGAGGTGCTGGCGCGCTACGTGCACAGCCGCTCGAACCGGTCGAAGAAGCCGTTCATCTCGATCAACTGCGCGGCGATCCCGGAAAACCTGCTGGAGTCCGAGCTTTTCGGCCACGAGAAGGGATCGTTCACCGGCGCCGTGGCGCGGCGCATCGGCAAGTTCGAGGAGGCGACCGGCGGCACGCTGCTGCTCGACGAAATCTCCGAGATGGACGTGCGCCTGCAGGCCAAGCTCTTGCGCGCCATCCAGGAGCGCGTCATCGACCGCGTCGGCGGCACCCGTCCGGTGCCGATCGACATCCGCATCATCGCCACCTCGAACCGCAACCTGGTCGACGCCGCGCGCGAAGGCACGTTCCGCGAGGACCTGCTGTTCCGCCTCAACGTGGTGAACCTGAAGATCCCGCCGCTGCGCGAACGTCCCGCCGACGTGATCGAGCTGTCGCAGTTCTTCGCCAAGAAATACGCCGAGGCCAACAACGTGCCGCTGCGTCCGATCGCGGCCGACGCGTGGCGCGCGTTGAGCCTGCACCGCTGGCCGGGCAACGTGCGCGAGTTGGAGAACACCATCCACCGCGCGGTGCTGCTCGGCACCGGCACCGAGATCGGCCTCGACGGCATCCTCACGCCCGACGGCGCGCGGCTCGGCCAGGGCGGCTCGCCGGCGGTGACGCATGCGGCGCAGGCCGCCGAGCAGGTCACGCGCGTGCTGGTCGGCCGCACCGTCGCCGACGTCGAGCGCGATCTCATCCTGGAGACGCTCAAGCACTGCCTCGGCAACCGCACGCACGCCTCGAACATCCTCGGCATTTCGATCCGCACGCTGCGCAACAAGCTCAACGAATACGCCGCCGACGGCGTGCCGATCCCGCCGCCCGGCGGCGGCGAAGTGCGCGGCGCGGCGTAGGCACTTCACCAATGGTCGTGCGATAGCTCTCTGCTGTCATTGCCGGGCTTGACCCGGCAATCCATCATCTTCCAAAATTTCTCCACGAAAAGATGGACCCCCGGGTCAAGCCCGGGGG
>CAMDEB010000073.1 GCA_945893085.1 Rhodoplanes serenus
AGTGGAACAAATACAACACGCCGCTGCGGCGTAATGTGACGCTCGAGGAGGTCGGCGACGCGGCGGTCTATTTCCTGTCCGACATGTCGCGCGGCGTCACCGGCGAGGTTCACCACGTCGATGCCGGTTATCACATCGTCGGAATCAAGCACCCCGACGCGCCCGATATCGCGCTCGTCAAGGAGTAGGCCGGCCGCCGCCGGCACCCCGACATGCGGCGGCCCATCCTCTATTTCATCCGTCACGGCGAAACCGACTGGAACGCCGAGCGCCGGCTACAGGGGCAGCACGATATCCCACTCAATGCGCTGGGCCGGACGCAGGCGTCGCGTTGCGGCGACATCCTGCGCGATCTGTTCGCCCGCGACGGCCTGTCGCCGGCCGATCTCGATTACGTGTCGAGCCCGCTCGGCCGCGCGCGCGAGACCATGGAGCGGCTCCGCACCTGCCTCGGCCTCGATCCGGCGGCTTACCGGCTCGATGACCGGCTCAAGGAAATGTCGTTCGGCCGCTGGGAGGGCTTCACCTTCGCCGAACTGCAGGGGCGGGAAGCGGAGGCGCTGGCCGAGCGCGAGCGCGACAAGTGGGGCTTCGTGCTGCCGGAGGGAGAGAGCTACGCGCAACTCGTGGTGCGGGTGCGCGCTTGGTACGAGGGCGTCGAGCGCGACACCGTGGTGGCCGCCCATGGCGGCGTGTACCGGGCGCTGATCGCGCATCTCGGCATCGAGCCGACCGAAACCGCCTCGCTCGGCGAGGTCGGGCAGGGCGTGGTCTATGTGTTCAACAACGGCGGCATGAGCCGCTACGAATAACGGCCTGCCACAAAGCAAAACGGCCAGACTTTCGTCCGACCGTTTTGGCGAATTACCACAAGGGCATTTCGCTGAAGATCCTGACGGCGGCGGCTTCGATACGAAGTCCGCGCCTGTCGAGACTACTTCTTCTTCTTCGCCTTCTTCGGCTTCTTTGCCATGGTCGTGTTCCTCGGTTTGAGTTGTTCCGCGGTACGGGCTGATGGGGCTTGCGGATACCCTTGGGCCCTTCCCTTACCGTGCCAACAGGATGGCACATCCGGTCGCATCCCGCAACAGGAAAATGGAAAAAACTCTTATATTTCCGTAGCTTAACGGGCGTTCAGATTCTCATTAACTTTTGTTCATGCGGCTGAACGCGCATTCATCGTGGCGTGGATTGCTTTGACCCCGGACCGGACGCGGGCTACCACACCGCCTCGGGCGGAACTCTCATGTCCTTCAATACCTTCGGCCATCTCTTCCGGGTCACGACCTTCGGCGAAAGCCACGGGCCGGCGATCGGCTGCGTGGTCGACGGCTGCCCGCCGCGCATTCCGCTGACCGAGGCCGACATCCAGCCCTATCTGGACAAGCGGCGGCCGGGGCAGTCGCGCTTCACCACCCAGCGCCAGGAGCCGGACACGATCCGCATCCTCTCAGGCGTGTTCACCGACGATGAGACCGGCATCCAGGTCACCACCGGGACGCCGCTCGCGCTGCTCATCGACAATGTGGATCAGCGCTCGAAGGATTACTCCGCGATCAAGGACAGCTACCGGCCGGGACACGCCGGCTACGCCTACGACGTCAAATACGGATTGCACGATTACCGCGGCGGCGGGCGGGCGTCCGCGCGCGAAACCGCGATGCGGGTCGCCGCCGGCGCGGTCGCGCGCAAGATCGTGCCTGGCTTGCAGGTGCGTGCAGCTCTGATCCAGATCGGGCCGCACGAGGTCGATCGCAGCCGCTGGGACTGGGCGGAGGTGGAGAACAATCCGTTCTTCTGTCCGGATGCCAAGGCGGCGGCGGCTTGGGCCGACTATCTCGATGGCGTGCGCAAGAAAGGCTCTTCGGCCGGCGCGATCATCGAGGTCGTGGCCGAAGGCGTGCCGCCGGGTCTCGGCGCCCCCGTTTACGCCAAGCTTGACGGCGATATTGCCGGCGCGCTGATGGGCATCAATGCGGTCAAGGGCGTGGAGATCGGCGCGGGCTTTGCCGCAGCCGAGCTCTCCGGCGAGGACAACGCCGACGAGATGCGGATGGGCAACGACGGCCAGCCGCGCTTCCTGTCGAACAACGCCGGCGGTATCCTCGGCGGCATCTCGACCGGGCAGCCGGTGGTCGCGCGCTTTGCGGTCAAGCCGACCTCGTCGATCCTCACGCCGCGCCGCACCGTCGACCGCTACGGCAACGAAACCGATGTGGTAACCAAGGGCCGCCACGATCCTTGCGTCGGCATTCGCGCGGTGCCGATCGGCGAGGCCATGGTGGCCTGCGTGATCGCCGACCACTATCTGCGCCAGCGGGCCCAGGTCGGCGCAAGCCCGGCCTGGCCGTTCAAGAAGCCATCTGTTTGAGGACTGTTCCGTGTTTGAAATGCAAAAACGCGTTGAAGACGTCGTCGCCGGTTTTGCCGCCGGCGAGATCGTTGTCGTCACCGACGATGACGATCGCGAGAACGAGGGCGATCTGTTCATCGCAGCCTCGCTCTGCACGCCCGAGAAGATGGCCTTCATCATCCGCAACACCTCGGGGATCGTCTGCGCGCCGCTGTCGGCCGAAGAGGCGCGGCGGCTGCACCTCGATCCGATGGTGGCGGCGAACGACGCGCCGCTCGGCACCGCCTTCACCATCACCGTCGACGTCCGCCACGGGCTCACCACCGGCATCTCCGCCGAAGAGCGCACCAACACGGTGCGGGCGCTCGCCAACGGCAACAGCGGCGCGGCCGATTTCGTGCGGCCCGGCCACGTCTTTCCGCTGGTCGCCAAGGAGGGCGGCGTGCTGATGCGCTCCGGCCATACCGAGGCCTGCATCGATCTCTGCCGCCTCGCGGGCCTGGCGCCGGTCGGCGTGCTGTCCGAGCTGATGAATGACGACGGCACCGTGATGCGGGGCCCGGCGGTGTCCGCCTTCGCCGAGCGTCACAAGCTGAAGCAGATCTCGATCGCCGATCTGATCTCGTACCGGCAGGCGCGCGACAAGCTGGTCAAGCGCGTCGGCGAGTTTCCGGTCAAGAGCGAGATCGGCACGCTCACCGGCTATGCCTATGTCACGCCGTTCGACGCGGTCCAGCACATGGCCTTCGTGCACGGCAAGATCGGCGACGGCCGGGACGTGCTGGCGCGGCTGCACCGGGCCGACATCGTCCGCGACATCTTCGGCGGCGCCAATCCGGCGCACGCGGCGCTGCAGCGCTTCAAGCAGGACGGCCGCGGCGTCATCGTGTTTCTGCGCGACGGCGCAGCCGGCGTGCCGACGCACGCCATTCCGCCGGGCGATCAGAGCTCCGAGGCCATGCGCACGCGGCAGTGGCGCGAGGTCGGGCTCGGCGCCCAGATCCTCAGGGACCTCGGCATTTCCTCGATCCGGTTGCTCACCACGACTCGGCTGACCTACGTCGGTCTCGCCGGCTTCGGCATCGAGATCACCGGCACCGAGGCGGTGGACGGATAGACCAGGCGGCTTTCCCCGACGCTGCCCCCGTGTCACCATCGCCCGTCTCTAGGGCGGGAGATCGGCATGCGCACGCGACTTCGGGTTGTTGGAGCTCTTGCGATCCTCGCCGCCGCGGCCGTTGCCGGATTGAGTGTTGCGGCGCCGACGATTCCGGGCATTCAAGTCCAACGCGGCGCCGGCCTGACGCCGGTCGATGTCGAACTGGTGCTGGCCGTCGACGTCTCCTATTCGATGGACCCGGAAGAGCAGGCGCTGCAGCGCGAGGGCTATATCGCGGCGATCACCTCGCGCGAGTTCCTGCAGGCGCTGCGGCAAGGCATGCACGGCAAGGTCGCCATGATCTATTTCGAATGGGCCGGCTCGCACCATCAGCAGATCATCGTGCCGTGGCGGCTGATCGACGGTCCTGAATCGGCGGACGGCTTTGCCGCCGATGTCGCCCGCGCCCGCTACACCCGCGCCTCCCGCACCTCGATCTCCAGCGCGCTGTTGTTTGGCGCGCCGCTGTTCGACGGCAGCGGCTACCGCGGGATCCGCCGGGTGATCGACGTATCGGGCGACGGCGTCAACAACAACGGCCCGCTGGTGACGATGGCGCGCGACGAGGTGCTGGCCAAGGGCATCACCATCAACGGCCTGCCGATCATGCTGAAGCGGCCCAGCAACGCCACCATGGATATCGCCGAGCTCGACATCTATTTCGAGGATTGCGTGATCGGCGGACCCGGTGCCTTCGTGATCCCGATCAAGGAACGCGACCAGTTCAAGGAGGCGATCCGCACCAAGCTCGTGCTCGAGATCGCCAGTCGCACCCCGGAGGCCCGGGTGGTGCCGGCCTCAGCCGACAACCCGCGGGTTTCCTGCACCGTCGGCGAGCGCATCTGGCAGCAGCGGTGGGGCAATTGAGCCTGGTCGCGAACTCACAAAAGAGCGATGGTCGCAGCTCGCGAACTTCCGCTAATGGTCCGTAAGCGGCGGTCATTCGTGCCTGGCGTCAATTCCGGATTGTGCCGATTGTGTTGCAAAACTATTTTTGAACTCCGAATGAGTAATAACGATTCACGAACGGGCACGAGTACGCAACATTGATTCAATAAGCCTATCCCCTTGATTCAATTGTTGTCCGCGAGCTCCACCCTTCAGAGTTTTGCAACACTATCTGCCATCAGCAGACATTCCGACTTCCCTGCACTTACGCGTCGCATAACGTCGCGAAAGTTATCTTGCACTAAACCGCTCGCGCGGTAGCAGCCCTACCGGCATAGTTGGCAATGAACAATGAACAGTGGAGCGCGGCTTTATTACTTCGCAGGAAGACGGACGCTTGCCAGATCGGTTCCCACGACGACGTTGCCTGTGAACCCGCTCGCCTCGACTTCCTTGCGGTAGTGCGCTTCCGTCAGAGGACCGCCCAGAATCTTCCAGGGGCCTACGCGCTCCGCCCCAATCGGCGGAGCTAAATGCGTGAGCATGAGATGCTTCGCCCCCACCCGCTTCGCCATGGCACCGAGATCGGCGGGTGCGCTCTGGTGATAGAAAATCAGCGCCGGCATTCCGCTGTCCTTCATAACTGGGTGCTGGGCTGTATGTACGATGACGTCAACTCCCTTCGCCAACTTCTCGACCTGGTCTGAGGTCGAGCTAGCGCGCGGCGGCGCGGCTACATCGTTGCCGGCATCGCCTCCGATCACCACGCTTCCGGCGGGTGTGTCCACTCGATAGGAGGCATGGCCTGCTATGTGTGCCGACCGAACGGCGCTGACCTTAACCTCACCAGACGACCAGACGACCTGCGGCTCGTTCTTCGGCTCGAAAGTAACCACGTTGATCAGTTCAGCTGGTCCGCCGGCGAGACGATCGTTGTTCTCTGAGCGTCGTTGGGCAATCTCGCCTGAATGCAGATATGCGTCACCAATGTGCGCGACGAACTTCTTGCAGCTCACCGTGATTCCTAGTTGCGATACCGCATCCGAGCTGCATACCACGTCGATCTTTGGCCCCTTCGAGTTGAAGTGCCAACGTAGTTGAACGATGTCAGCAAAGCCGTCGGCATGATCCGAATGCATGTGTGTGAAGAAGATTGCGTTAAGCTGGGCGGGCGGCACACCGACCTGCGACAGCCGCATATTCGTGCCACGTCCGGCGTCTATCTGTAGTTTGACGGTGCCGCAGTTGTTGCTGTCGTCGCCGTAGCGCACCAGCGTGCCCGCGCCGGCCTGACCGTTGAAGGCGGGTGGGCCACCCTGGACGCCGGTCAACGTCACGATCATGCACGGTGCAGCTTCTGCCGTCGGTACGGCCGCAGTTACCTCCATCGTCAAAAAGAAGGCCGCCATCGCAATTGCTGTCTTCGTCATGATTGCCCTCCCAGTAGAACAAAAAATTCAGCAACATCTTACCAATGAACATAGCAGCAGGGAATATGGCTCAGTGGAGCCATTCTCGATACGTCGCACAATATATGTTTTGCGACACCGAATGTATTGTGCGACACGACATCGGCTATTTCGTCAGTACGTGCCACTTCCGGATTGGGTCATAAGCAGCCCACATACAAAGGACGATCAACGTCGACTTGGCATCGATGAGCGGACGTTCCGATCTTGATAGCGCGGTTAGGAGTCCGTGGCCTACCGCTCCAGCCGCGCCACGATCTCGACATGGGCCGAATGGCGAAACTGGTCGATCGGCGTCACCGATTGGAGCCGGTAGCCCCCGTCCACCAGAATGCGGACGTCGCGCGCGAAGGTTGCGGGATTGCATGATACGGCAACGACGCGCGGCACCGCGCTTTTGGCGAGTTCGCGCGCCTGGGCTTCGGCGCCCTGGCGCGGCCTGCCGATCATGCTCAAGCGGCCGAGCAACGCGACCATGGATATCTCGGAGCTCGACATCTATTTCGAGGATTGCGTGATCGGCGGACCCGGTGCCTTCGTGATCCCGATCAAGGAACGCGACCAGTTCAAGGAGGCGATCCGCACCAAGCTGGTGCTCGAGATCGCCGGCCGCACCCCGGAGGCCCGGGTGGTGCCGGCCTCAGCCGACAATCCGCGGGTTTCCTGCACCATCGGCGAGCGCATCTGGCAGCAGCGGTGGGGCAATTGAGTTCCGCTAAGGGCGCCGTGCTTTACCTCTCACATAGGGAGAGGTCGGATCGGGAAGCGATCCGGATGAGGGGTTGCGGTCAGTGAGAAGACTCGCTTCATGAGCGCTCTTCCGGCAGCTTTGCAACGGCCTTGCCTTCAAGTCCTTCACGCACGAGCTTGCCGAGAAACTGTGCGAAGGGAACGATGTTTTGGCGGACGCTCGCATCTTCCAGCGCAGCCATGTAAGCGTCGCGCCGATCCAGCGGCACAACAGTCCACGGATACCCTCCTGCCGCAAGCATAACGTTCATGAGAAAGCGTCCCATGCGTCCATTACCGTCCATGTAGGGGTGGATGTAGACGAACACGAAATGGCCAAGCGCGACGCGCGCCGCTGCGTGATCTTCGTTCTCCAGCATCTCGAAAAACGTCTGCATGGCATCGGAAACAGCGTGGGGCGGTAGGGGAACGTGCATGGATCGGCGTATGTAAACCTGGGTGTCCCGGTACCCTGCCAGACTTTCAGGTCGCATAAGGCCCGCGGTAACGCTGGGAGCAAACATTTCACGATACCAGGTGCTGTGATCGTCGTCGGCGACGCCGCCTGGATTCTTGTTTTCGAGAACCGACCGCACGCTTTTATTGACTGCTTGAAAGGCCTGCCAGTACCCGCGGGCAGCAAGTGCGTCGGCATGCTCGCGGTCTTTTTTGTCGATATGGGGATTCCAGTTGCCGCTGCGGACTCTCTCAATCAGTTCGACGCTGACGCGGTAGCCTTCGATTGACAGTGAATGATAGGCGTCGGTAACATAAACATCTTCAACGCGCTTGAGGTACGCCTCAATATCGTTCGGGCGGCCGGGCGCATCCGGCAAGCCTGCAATGATCGGTTCACGCATCTGCTGCCACATGAGCCGTATGCGGCTGGCATATGGCGACAGCTCGCGCCGTGGAAGATCAAGTTCAATGCGGTTTTCAAACGGGTCTTGCTCCCGGATTTCGTAGCCGGCAGCCCGCATTGCGTTGACGATATCGTTTGCTGTGCGTTCGCGACCGATGTTGCGGAACGCCGCAGCGAGACGCCCGGCGATCGCGCTGTGTCCTCCTTCCAGCAAGCGGCGCACGACTTCGGACGCGTCGGAAACCGTGGCGAGAGCCGCCCGCGCATCCGTTGCGTTTTGCGCGAAAAAAGCGGGCGATGCCTCGATGAGCGCGGCCGGCAACGAGAACAGCCGGAGCCCCTCTTGTTCGATCACGTCCTGCTCGCGTGGCATGTTCAGCCGCATATCGAAGATCGACGTGCCGTGAAGCAGGCCGGTCGGCTTGTTCCCCCCCTTGGGCGCCCTGACGATCAATTGCGCGGGGACCGCCCGGTTGCCACCTTGCAGGGAAAGGGATTGCTCGGGCGACAGGCACCAGTCGCGGTCAAAGCGCGCGTTCAAGTATGCGGCACAAAAATTCCAGAACGATGCATACCAAACTGTACTGTCTCCCGCGTACTCCCCTGGTCTTGCCGGAATGTACCAACCCTTCATGACCTCCTGGATGAACCCGTCCTTGAGCAGACGTTCACGGTGACTGCGCGACAGATTGCTGGCGCGGATGGCAACGATCCCCCTGTCCTGAAGGGCCTTGAGCGCCGCCAAAGAATTCGCCAGTTTCTCCTGTGGGGTCGCCATTCGCTGCCTCCAAGACTCATGCCCGACGTGGGGTTTACAGGTTTTCACGCCGTAATGTTTATAGGTTATTATGTTGTAATATTTATAGGCAACGATGTCGATTGAAATATAGGTTATTGTGATAAAAACATTTAGAATCAATATGTTGTATATGTTACGCTGCTTCCCTCTTGGGAGAGGGAGCCCACTGCCGATGCCGCAGTCGCCTTAACTCACATCGATACCGCATTCATGCACCAAGCCCTTCGCCCGCCGGCCGCAACCGGCATCCCGCCGCTGATCAAGCGCAACACCGCGCTGTTTGCGCTGTCGCAGTCGTTCACCGGCGCTGGCATCCAACTGGCCTATGGCATCGGCCCGCTGATGGTCATCGCCCTGACCGGCTCGGCGAGCCTTGCCGGGCTGATCGTCGGGGCGTTCGGCGTGAGCCGGTTCCTGGTGGCCTATCCGGTCGGCAAGATCACCGACACCTACGGCCGCAAGCCCGGCATCCTGTTCGGGCTGGCGCTGGCGCTGGTCGGCACGCTCAGCGTCGGCGTCTCGATGGAACTCCGCAGCGCGACAGGACTGATCGTCGGCATGCTGGTGTTCGGAATGGGCATGGCCGCCGCGCAGCAGATGCGCGTCGCCGCGACCGACATGTTCCCGCCGCGCATGCGGGCGCAGGCGCTGGGCTACATCGCGCTCGGAGCGTTGTTCGGGATCGTCGTCAGTCCGTTGGTCATGGGCACCGCGGAGTTCGCCGCGCATCACAGCGGCCACGACGCGATGAGCCTGCCCTGGTTCATCCTGCCGGTGCTGATCGTCGGCGGGATGGTGCTGGTGTCGTTCGTGCGCCCCGATCCGAAGCTGATCGGCATGAACCTCGAGCAGTATTATCCCGACTACAAGCCGCCGCCGCGCCCGCCGGCCGGGCATGTGTCGACGTTCAGCGCCTGGAGCCTGTTCCGTTTCGCGCCGACCCGGCTCGCCATCGTCTCGACCTGCGCCGGCCAGGGCAACATGGCGATCGTGATGGTGCTGACCTCGCTGGTGCTGCACCATCACGGCCATTCGCTGACCGCGATCGCGTTCTCGCACATGTTCCACACCGCGGGCATGTTCGGCTTCACCATTCCGCTCGGGAAATTGGCCGACCGTATCGGACGCGAAAAGGTGATGTATCCGGGCGTCGCGGTCACGCTGGTCGGCGCGATCTTCGTTACGTTCGGCGCGGCGTTCTGGTCGGTCACGCTCGGGACCTTCCTGGTCGGACTGGGCTGGGCCGCGGCCAACGTCGCGGCGACCGCGCTGATTGCCGATCACTCCGACACCGCCGTTCGCGGCCGGGCGATCGGCGTCGCCGACAGCGGCGCCGGCGCGATGAACGTGCTGGCCGCCGCCGCGACCGGCCCGCTGGTCGAGTGGAGCGGTCTGCCGGCCGCCGGAATGGCGGCGGTCCTGGTCGCGGCGGTGCCGCTGCTGATGCTGGTGTTAACGCCGGCGACGGCGCGGCGTCAGCCGGGCCGGCTGCACTAAGCGGTCTACCGCTCCAGCCGCGCCACGATCTCGACGTGCGCCGAATGGCGGAACTGGTCGACCGGCGTCACCGATTTGAGCCGGTAGCCGCCGTCGACCAGGATGCGGGCGTCGCGCGCGAAGGTCGCGGCATTGCATGACACGGCGACGAGGAGCGGCACCGCGCTCTTGGCGAGTTCGCGCGCCTGGGCTTCGGCGCCCTGGCGCGGCGGATCGAACACCACAGCCTCGATGCGCTTGAGCTCCTGCGCCATGAACGGCCGCCGGAACAGGTCGCGGGCCTGCGCCTCGATCGGCTTCAGCCCCTGGGTGGTGGCGGCCGCCTGCTTCAGCGCCGCGACCGCGGCTTCGTCGCTGTCGGCCGCGGTGACGCGGCCGCGTTCGGCGAGCCGCAGCGCGAACGGGCCGACGCCGCAGAACAGGTCGGCCATGGTCCGCGCGCCGTCGGCATGGGTCTGCACCAGCTTGGCCAGCGCGGCTTCGCCCGCGGCCGTCGCCTGCAGGAACGCGCCCGGCGGCAAAGCGACCCGCGCGCGGCCGATCGTCACCGTCGGCGCCGCGCGCTGGGCGATCAGGTCGCCGTGACGGGTCAGCCGCGCAAGCTTATGGGTCTCGGCGACACGGGCGAGGGCGGTGGTCCGCGCCGCCGTCAGCGGCCCTGAGCCGCGCACGTCGACATCGAGGCCGGAGTCCGTCGCCGTCACCTGGATGTCGAGCGCCTTGCGGTCGGGCTTGAGCTGTTCGGCGATGGCCCAGGCCGCCGCGATCGCGCCGTTAAGGCTGGGGGCGAGCACCGGACAGTGGTCGATGCCGATCACATGATGCGCGCGCAACGCGGCGAAGCCGACCTCGAGCACATCGCGCTGGCTGCGCCTGGCGTGGAAGGTGGCGCGGCGGCGGCCATCACCATGCGCGTCGATCAGATCGTCGACCGGCGCGTCGAGATTGGCCTGGGCCAGCGCCGTGACCACGAGCTCTCGTTTCCACGCGCGGTAGTTCGGCTCGGTCCAATGCTGCACCGCGCAGCCGCCGCAGATCCCGAAATGCGGGCAGAACGGCGCGACGCGATCGGGGCTTGCGGCTTCGACGCGCAGCAGATGGCGGCGATCCGGATGTCCCGGGACCGGCTCGACCTCCACGGTCTCGCCCGGCAGCGTGTAAGGGACATAGACCGGCCCGGCCGGCGTTTCGGCGACGCCGTCGCCGCGCTGGCCGAGATGCGTGATGACGAGCTGTTCGCTCAAGCGAGCTTCACGGTCTCCGCCGACACGTCCTTGCCGAGCGCCTCGAACGCCTTGACCACGATGCCTTTGGCGTCGAGGCCCGCGCGCGCATACATCGCGGCCGGACTGTCCTGATCGAGGAACACGTCCGGCAGCACCATGGTGCGCACCTTCAGCCCGCGGTCGAGCGCGCCGGCCTCGGCCAGCGTCTGCAGCACGTGCGAGGCGAAGCCGCCGACCGAGCCTTCCTCGACGGTGATCAGCACCTCATGCTCGTTCGCCAGCCGCAACACCAAGTCCGTGTCGAGCGGCTTGACGAAGCGCGCGTCGGCGACCGTGGTCGAAAGCCCGAAGGCGGCAAGCTCGTCGGCGGCTGCGAGACATTCCGCAAGCCGCGCGCCGAACGACAGCAGCGCGATCTTGCTGCCCTCGCGCACGATCCGGCCCTTGCCGATCTCGAGCGGCTTGCCTTCCGTGGGCATCGTCGCGCCCATGCCTTCACCGCGCGGATAACGGAATGCCGACGGCCGGTCGTCGATCGCCGCCGCCGTCGCCACCATATGCACGAGGTCCGCCTCGTCGCCCGCCGCCATCACCACGAAGCCGGGGAGGCCGGCGAGATAGGCGACAACGAACGAGCCGGCGTGGGTCGGGCCGTCGGCGCCGACCAGGCCGGCGCGGTCGATGGCGAAGCGCACCGGCAGCGACTGGATGGCGACGTCGTGCACCACCTGGTCGTAGGCGCGCTGCAGGAAGGTCGAATAGATCGCGACGAACGGCTTGAAGCCCTCGGTTGCGAGACCCGCGGCGAAGGTCACCGCGTGCTGCTCGGCGATGCCGACGTCGAAGCAGCGCTTGGGGAACTCGGCCGCGAACAGGTCGAGCCCGGTGCCGGACGGCATCGCGGCGGTCACCGCGACGATCTTGTCGTCCTTGCGCGCCTCTTTGATCAGGCTGTCGGCGAACACCCTGGTGTACTGCGGCGCGTTCGATTTCGATTTCGCCTGCGCGCCGGTCGCGACGTCGAACTTGACCACGCCGTGATACTTGTCGGCGGAAATCTCGGCCGGCGGATAGCCCTTGCCCTTCTGGGTGACGACGTGGACCAGGATCGGCCCGGTATCGGCGTCGCGGACATTGCGCAGCACGGGCAGCAGGTGGTCGAGGTTGTGGCCGTCGATCGGCCCGACGTAGTAGAAGCCCATCTCCTCGAACATCGTGCCGCCGGTCCAGAAGCCGCGGGTGTATTCCTCGGCGCGCTCGGCGGAGTATTCGATGAAGCGCGGCAGCCGGTGCGCGAGCTGCTTGCCGACGTCGCGCAGTTTGAGATAGGTGCGGCTCGACAGCAGGCGGGACAGATAGGCCGACATGGCGCCGACCGGCGGCGCGATCGACATGTCGTTGTCGTTGAGGATGACGATCAGCCGCGAATCCATCGCGCCGGCGTTGTTCATCGCCTCGTAGGCCATGCCGGCCGACATCGCGCCGTCGCCGATGACGCAGACGACGTTGTTCTTTTTGCCCTGCAGGTCGCGCCCGACCGCCATGCCGAGCCCGGCCGAGATCGAGGTCGAAGCGTGCGCCGCGCCGAACGGGTCGTACTCGCTCTCGGCGCGCCGGGTGAACCCCGACAGTCCGCCGCCCTGGCGCAAGGTCCGGATGCGGTCGCGCCGGCCGGTGAGCACCTTGTGCGGATAGGCCTGGTGGCCGACGTCCCAGATCAGGCGGTCGCGCGGGGTGTCGAACACGTAGTGCAGCGCCACCGTGAGCTCGACCACGCCGAGGCCGGCGCCGAGATGGCCGCCGGTGACGGCGACGGCGTCGATCGTCTCCGCGCGCAGTTCGTCGGCGACCTGCTGCAGCTGTTCGGCTGAGCGTCGCCGCAAGTCGTGCGGGCTGTGGATCTGGTCGAGCAGGGGCGTCTTCGAAGTCTGGGACACCAAATTCTCCGCGACGGTCCTTGGGGGCATGGACCGCCCCCACGACCCACCCGGCAGGAGGCTTACACCAGTTCGGACTTGTCGCGCAATTCGACGCTTCCGGCCGCTTGTGGGCGCCTGTCAGGCCGGCCGTGGCTGAAAATCGGCCATGCTTTCAGCCTATAATGGCTGCTTCGGTGGTCAGGGGAATTGGCCCAAGGACAGGCTTGAGAACAGGCCCCAAGGACCGGCCCAGAGGATTGAAGTCCATGAATCGCGTCGTCGAGACTGTGCGGATGTTTCTGGCTCTGGCGTTGCCCTACTTCCGCTCCGAGGAGCGGGTGCGGGCCCGGGCGCTGCTGGCTGCGGTGGTGGCGGCCGAACTGGGCCTGGTCTGGGTCGCGGTCCAGGTGACCCAGTGGAACGCCCGCTTCTTCAACGCGCTCGAGGCGCGCAACTGGACCGCGTTCGGCGACGAACTGATCGTGTTTTGCTTCATCGCGGTCGGCGCGATCGTCGTCGGCATGTCGCAGTACTATTTCGGCCAGCAGTTGCAAATCCGCTGGCGGCGCTGGATGACCGAGAACTACGTCTCGGTCTGGATGGCGCAGGGCCGCCACTATCGCGTGCGATCGGTCGATCCCAATATCGACAACATCCATCTGCGCATCGCCAACGACGTCTACCTGTTCATCCAGCGCACCCACGAGCTCGGCACCGGGCTGCTCGGCAGCGTGGTGGCGCTGTTTTCCTTCGCCTACATCCTGTGGGGCATTTCGGCGACCACGCCGCTGCCGCTGTTCGGCGTCGATCTCTCGTTCCCCGGCTATCTGATCTGCGCCGCGCTGCTCTACGCCGGCATCGGCACGCTGATCGCGCACTGGATCGGCTGGCGGCTGATCGGCTTCAACTTCAACCAGCAGCGCTACGAGTCCGACTTCCGCTTCGCCATCGTGCGCGCGGCCGACCAGTCCGAGCCGGTGGCGCTGATGCGCGGCGAGGAGGTCGAGCGCGCGGAGCTGGGCCGGCGGTTCGCCAACCTGGTGCGCAACTGGACCGCGCTGGTGGCGCGTCAGACCAAGCTCACCGCATTCACCGCGGGCTACGGCCACGTCTCGACCCTGGTGCCGACGCT
>CAMDEB010000074.1 GCA_945893085.1 Rhodoplanes serenus
CGGGCGGGCGCGCTTTTTTTGCTGTGCCGAAAAGTCGGTCGCGGCTTCCGGCAGGCCAGGCGCCGATTGGGCGGAACTGTCCGACACTGAACCAAACATGGCCGCCAATGCGAGAGCACCGGCCGTCAGCAGAGTCCATGCAGACCCGCGCGTCATGTGCTTCTCCTGCAATTCCATCTTCGCTCATCTTGACCGATATTAGGGCGAAGAAACCAGCCCCTCCGATCATATTGTGGTGCCGATTCGAGCGCTGGCGCGCCCGGAACCCTGCGCGCTGTCGCAGCGTTGTATCATGACAGACTGGGAGGCAAGCATGTCGAAGCTTGGCGCGAACGTCAGGTCCATTGCCGAGCGAAGGCACTGGAGTTTCCGCCCCGATCAGAAGAATTGGACGGACGCGGAACAGGCCGAACTCGACCGTTTGCGCGAGGCGTTTTCCGCGGAGCATCTGAAAATCGAATGCAGCCACACCGACGAGGGCGATCCCTGGTGCATCGTGTATGATCGCCGGCGCAGCGCCGTGCTGTTGCACATCGCGCGCATCGACCGGCACTACGTTGTGGTGTGGCCGGATCAGGGCCGGCCGGCGACCCAGGCGCTGAGCATCGCCAAGGCCGTGTCGCTGGCGATCGACATCGGCCGCCGCGCCCAAGCTTAGTTGCCCAAGCCTAGTCGAGGCGCTTGGCGCCTATCCCGTTACGTCCATCCCATCAACCGAAGCGCAGGCAGGGAGTCCTGTGCCGCCATCGAAAGCGCGCTGCCGGCGAGCTTCTGGCGCGCCTGGAGCGCCAGCAGCAAGGCGCTGTCTTGATCGGTATCGGCGAGTTGCAGGTCGTCCGCCCCGGTTTGCATGATCTGGATCATGCTGTCGGTGAAGGTTTCGCGCGTGCTCACCACATCCAGACTGGACTGGTAAGCGGCCGCCTTGGCCTCGAGCGTCGCCGACGCCGTGTCGAGCGCGGCGATAAAGCTCGTGATCTCGCTGTCGAACTGAAAGTTCCCGCCGGCTCCCGAGCTCGCCGTGCCGATGCCGAACCCGGCGGCGGTGACGCTCGATCCCGCGACCGTCAGGCTCGAGGTGCCGGTTTCGTTGAAGGTCACGCTGAGCGTGGAACCGGCCAGCAGGTTGGTTCCGTTGTAGTCGGCATCGCGGGCCGCGGCGTCGATCTGGCTGTGCATGGTGTCGAACTGCTGCGCCAGCGACTGCCGCGTCGTGTTCGTCGTGTATGTGGTGGTGGCCGCGACCAGGCCGATATCGGCCTTCTCGGCGACGCTGGTGGAGCCGCCGATGGTGATGTTGTTGGTCGAGGTGGCGGTGAGCACCACGCGGCCGTCGCTGCTGAGCGTGGCATCGACATTCAGGCCGACGACATTGTTCACCGCATCGAGGAAGTGTTGCACCGTTTCACCGTTGGCGTAGGTGTAGGTTGCGGTGGTGGTCCCATCGTTCACGGTGATGGTGTCACCGGGCTCATAGGTGCTGAGGAGAGAGGCGCCGGTCAATCCGCTGACGGTGCCGGTGACCTTGGCGATGGTGCTCGGCGACGCCAAGGCGCTGCTGGCGAGACTGCGGGCGTTGGCGATCAGCGATTGCACCGCCTCGATGCCGGCCGTGGCGGCCTCCAGCGTCTGCTTGGCATTGCCGAAGCTCTCGTTCACCACCGTGAGCGCCGCCGCCTTCTGTGTCAGCGCTGACGCCGTGAAGAACGCGGCCGGATTGTCCATCGCGCTGTTGACGCGCAAGCCGGTGGCAAGTCGCATCTGCGCTTGCGTCATTTCCTCTGCGGTGCGGCGCAGCGCGAGCACGTTTGCCCGCACTCCGGCTGACAATGTGACTGACATCGGAATCCCCCCGTTATTTGACGAGAGCGTAGGGGAGGTTCGTCGCCGTCTCGCTGCGAAAATTATTCAAATTGGAGCGAGTCGGAGGCCGGACATCGTGGAACCCGGCGCGGGCTTCAGATGCCACGTCGTCGCGATCGGCAATTCAGCCGGGGTTGGCAAAAGGCGGCTTGGAGCTTGGCGATAATCCCGGGCCGGCCTGCAATTGCGCCGATTAGCCAAGGTATCGAGGCCGGCAAAAAAAATCGCCCCGCATGGCGACGGGGCGATTGATGACCAGAAAGTTTGATCAACATGCCACACATTGTTTGAAGGGCATTTAGCGAAATATGTAAAATTGTTCCAGTCTGGAAAACCGCCCGCTAGCGCTAGTTTAACGCGGGCGCGGGCGCCGGACGATGTTGACGGCCGAAGCTCGTATGAGCCTGAGGCATGCTCGGCGGAACCGGCGCCAGGGGCGGCGACTTCCACGCTCCGGCATCGATCGAGGCGATCTGCTGCCGGGTTCGTTCGACGATCTCACGCGAGAACGGACCAAGGTGAACATACAGCGCCATCATGCCGAAGACGCTTCTGAGCGCCGATGGATTGTGCCTCGCGCAGTCGGCGAGCGTCGTCCAGAACGGCCTGCACCATTCCGGGTGCCGGATCGACATCATCCAGACAATGCGCGCCAGCCGGTACAGATCGGCAGGCAGCGTCTTCAGCCCGCCGGCCGAGGCGGGGATGGGCCGGTTCGGACTCAAATGGCGGCCGACGTGGCACCCGCTCGAAATAGGCCGCCGGCTGATAAATGCGTTCGAGCACGGCCTGGTAGTCTTGCAGGATGTCGCGGCGCGATCGGACGGTCTCGAAGTTCAGGCCGGCCGTGCACTGGTCGCCTTCGAGGAAAGGCTCGTTGTCCAATCCCTGGTGCAGGCGGCCCTCGCGCTCCAGGCGGCGCGTCAGTTGAGTGGTCGGAAGCGCGTAGAGCAACCCGACCATGCAGACCGGAATCGAGGTGGCATCGATCGCTTCGATCATCGGCTCGGCGATTGAACCCTTTTCGCTGTCGAAGCCGACGATGAAGCCGGCGTTCACGAACATGCCGGCGCCGTAGATCTTGTGGATGCTGTCGGAAAGACTGCGCCGGGTGTTCTGGTTCTTCTGCATCGCGATCAGGGTGTCGGTGTCCGGGCTTTCGATGCCGACGAAGACGGTGAAAAAGTTTGCCTCGCGCATCATGATAAGAAGCTGCTCGTCATCGGCGAGGTTGACGGACGCCTCGGTCGAGAACTCGAACGGAAAGCCGCGCTCGGTCTGCCAAGCGATGAGGTGGGGCAGGAATAGCTTTACCGCCTTCTTGTTGCCGATGAAATTATCGTCCACGAAATCGACATGACCGCGATAGCCGAGGTCATAAAGGGTATCGAGCTCTGCCAGCACCTGCGGGGTGTTCTTGGTGCGCGGCACTCGGCCGTACAG
Organism: Rhodoplanes serenus; assembly: GCA_945893085.1. GTDB lineage: Bacteria > Pseudomonadota > Alphaproteobacteria > Rhizobiales > Xanthobacteraceae > Z2-YC6860. The sequence continues at coordinate 3,307 of CAMDEB010000074.1, forward strand.
TTCGATGATGTCGCAGAACTCGCAGGTGAACGGGCAGCCGCGCGAAAACTGCACGCCGACGTGCAGGTAATTCTTGAACGTCAGCAGGTCGAAGCGGGGAATCGGGCTTCGTGTGACGTCGGCCGTGAACTTCTCCGCCTCGAACACGCCGCTGCGCTGGCCTGCCGACCAGGCTTGAACGAAATTGTCGATGACCAGTTCCGCTTCGCCGAGAACACGGAAATCGGCAGCCTTGTAGATCTCCGGCGTGGAGGTCACGTCCGGGCCGCCAACGGCAACCGGAATGCCAAGCGTCTGGCACATCGCAATGATGTCCAGGGTGTCGCCTTGCTGCGGCAGCATCCCCGTGGTCAGGACGAGATCGACGCCCGCAAAATCGGCGGCAGCGAGCGGCTCGGTGTTGCGGTCGATCAGCCGCAAGCTCCATGCGCGCGGCAGCATGGCCGCGACCGTGATCAGACCGAGCGGCGCCGCGGGATAGCGCGCTCCGGCCATCTCGCAGGTGGCGCGATAATTCCAGAACAAAGCGCGTTGAAGCGCGGATAAATCAGCAGCACTCGGCAGGGCGCAATGGTCATCGCATCGAGACTAGCGATGTCGGGGGTGGGGAGCCAGTGTTTCTGACGACAGTGTCGGGACGGAGACAGCGTTGAAATAATTGGTGAGCCCGGTGGGGATCGAACCCACGACCCCATGATTAAAAGTCATGTGCTCTACCGACTGAGCTACAGGCTCCCGGGACGCACATCTAGGCCACATGCGCCGTCTTTCCAAGCACCAAATCGCGCGGCTGTGCGCCGCCCGCCCGGGTTGACCGCGCGGGCGCGCTCCGGTTTGCTAGGGGACGCATCGTCATGGGCCGGGGTGATCGCACGCGCGGGCAATTCCGCCCGCGGCCTGAGGAGATTCTGATGCCGATCGTCAACCGCATCGCCGAATTCCATCCCGAGATCACGGCCTGGCGGCACGATCTCCACGCCCATCCCGAGCTGCTGTTCGACGTGCACCGGACGGCGGCGAGCGTGGTCGAGAAGCTCAAGGCGTTCGGCTGCGACGAGGTGGTGGCGGGCATCGGCCGCACCGGCGTGGTCGGCGTGATCCGCGGCAACAAGGCGGGCTCGCGCACCATCGGGCTGCGCGCCGACATGGACGCGCTGCCGATCGAGGAGGCGACCGGGCTTTCCTACACTTCGACCGTTCCCGGCAAGATGCACGCCTGCGGCCATGACGGCCACACCGCCATGCTGCTCGGCGCCGCCAAGTATCTCGCCGAGACGCGCAATTTCGCCGGCACCGCGGTGGTGATCTTCCAGCCGGCCGAGGAGGGCGGCGGCGGCGGCCGCGAGATGGTCAAGGACGGCATGATGGACCGCTTCGGCATCGAGGAGGTCTACGGGATGCACAACTATCCCGGCTTCCCGGTCGGCGACTTCGCCATCCGGCCGGGTCCGATGATGGCGGCGGCGGACCGGATCTATATCGACATCGAAGGGCTCGGCGGCCATGCGGCGCGGCCGCACACCACGATCGACACGGTGCTGGTGGGATCGGCGATCGTCAATCAGCTGCAGTCGATCGTCTCGCGCAACGTCGATCCGCTGGAATCGGCGGTGGTCTCGATCACGCAGTTCCACGCCGGCACCGCCGACAACATCATCCCACAGACCGCGCAGCTGCGCGGCACGGCGCGCAGCCTGACGCCGGAGACGCGCGATCTGGTCGAGAAGCGCGTGCGCGAGGTGGTCGAGGGGACGGCGGCGCTCTACGGCGCCAAAGCGACGGTGAACTACAAGCGCGATTATCCGGTGACCGTGAACCACGAGCGGCAGACCGCATTCGCGGCGGAGGTGGCGTCGCAGGTGGTAGGCAAGGAGCGTGTCGACACCACCGTGCCGCCGGTGATGGGGGCGGAGGACTTTTCCTTCATGCTGAACGCGCGGCCCGGCGCCTTCATCTTCATTGGCAACGGCGACAGCGCCGGCCTGCATCACCCGGCCTACAACTTCAATGACGAGGTGATCCCGGTCGGCACCTCGTACTGGGTGCGGCTGGTGGAGACCGCGCTGCGCGGCTGACTGGATTCTACTGGACGGGCTCGACGCGATTGTCGACCGGCGCCGGCGCCTTGGCGATGACGGTGCGGCCGGGCAGCATGCACGCGAGCTTGGCTTCCAGCCGGTGCCAGACGGCGAAGTCGTTGGCGCGCGAGCCTTCCAGCGCCGCGATCGCGATCGCGGCCAGGAACGGCAGCGATTGCACCACCAGCACCAGCGCGAACAAGTCGATCTCGCGCACCCGCTCCCAGTTGGTGGCGTGCAGGTAGATAGCGCTGGCGACCAGCAGGCCGCCGATCACCGCCTCCCAGAACGCCGGGAAATCCGCGCTGCGGCGGGCCGAACCGCCCTTGGCGGTGCGCACGAACGGCAGGTGGTCCTTGATCAGGCCGTAAGCGACCGCACGCGCGACCGTCCATTGCACCGACATCGCGGCGAACACCGCGCCGAAGGTCTGGCCGGCGGGGATCGCGACGCGCAGCCGATAGAGCGCGACGAAATGCGCGACCGACACCACGAACACGGCGAGGATCGGCAGGGTCAGCACCTTGTCGGGGATGGCGATGCCGAAGACGGCGACTGCCGGGACCCAGGCGAGATTGAGCAGCGCCACCAGAACGCCGAGGCTCTCGGCGCCGAGCCAGTTCAGCCAGCCGAACGCGAACTCGCGCTTCTGCTCGCGGCCGAGCCGGCTCGCGCCCGGCAGAAAGCGGCGCCAATGCTTTTTCAGAATCTGGAAGCCGCCATAGGCCCAGCGGTGACGCTGGCGCTTGTAGGACAGGAAGTTGTCGGGCAGCAGCCCGTGCCCGTAGCGACGGTTGGTGTAGTGCGCCAGCCAGCCGAGCTCGAGGATGGTGAGCCCCAAGTCGGTGTCTTCGCAGATCGTGTCGCTCGACCAGCCGCCGGCCTCCAGCAGCGCCGTGCGCCGGATCAGGCACATGGTGCCGTGCGCGATGATGGCGTTGGCCTCGTTCCGCTGCACCATGCCGATGTCGAAGAAGCCGGCGTATTCGCCGTTCATGACGTGATGCATGACGCTGCGCGCGCCGTCGCGGTGGTCCTGCGGCGCCTGGATCAATCCCACCTTCGGATCGGCGAACGTAGGCGCCAGATCCTTCAGCCAGTCCGGATGCACCACGTAGTCGGCGTCGAGCACGCCGATGATCTCCGCATCGGCAGCGGTGTGGGCGAGCGCCAGCCGCAGCGCGCCGGCCTTGTAGCCTGAGAGATTATCGTCGCGGAGGAACTTGAATCGCTCGCCGAGCAGGCGGCAATGCTCTTCGATCGGCAGCCAGTGCGCCGGATCGGGCGTGTTGTTGATGACGACGATGCACTCGAAATTCGCGTAGTCGAGCCGGGCCACCGCATCGAGCGTGGCCTTGAGCATGTCCGGCGGCTCGTTGTGGGCTGGGATATGGATCGACACCTTTGCGGCGAACGGCAGCTCCGGCACCAGCGGCGGCGAAACGATCAGCCGGCGCGGCTTGTGGCCGAACGCGACCGCGGCGATTTCCTGGATGCGCGCCATCACGATCAGGACCAGCGGCACCAGCAGAATGAGACCGAGGATGAAGGCGAAGGCGGCGCCGGGAACGAAGTAGTGTCCGTTCCAGAACGCGAACACGGTCGCAAACCACGCGCCCACCGCATGCGCGGATGCAGCCAGCAGCGCCGCCTGGGCGACCGTCGCCCCGGAAAGCGCAAGGATCGGCAGCGACAGCAGCACGCCGATCAGCAGCGCGAGGCCGGCGAGCTTCCAGTGATCCGGATCGGTGATCGGTCCGGTCCAGGAAAATTTCGGCTGCCGCGAGGTGTCGAACATGCCCCAATAGGGGCCGACGCCGCCCTCGAAGGTCTTCCACGGCTGGTCGTAGGCTTCGATGATGTTGTAGTCGATGCCGAGTCGTTCGGCGCGGGTGACGAAGTCGCGCAGCACCGCGGCCTGGGCCAGGCGGCCCGGCTCGGCATCGCGCCGGTTGTAGCCTGCGCTCGGCCAGCCGAACTCGGCGATCACGATGCGCTTGCCGGGATAGGTCTGACGCAGCGTGTTGTAGATGCGGATCGCCTGATCGACCGCGCCCGTCTCCGAAATGCCTTCCCAGTACGGCAGGACGTGCGCGGCGATGAAGTCGACCGCGGAGGCCAGCTCCGGATGTTCGATCCAGGCGTGCCAGATTTCGCCGGTGGTGACCGGCAGCGACGTCTCGCGCTTGACCCGCTGGATCATGCGGATCAGGTCGGGCACCTTCTGGTCGTCGCGGTAGATGGTCTCGTTGCCGACCACGATGCTGTCGATGTTGCGGTGCCGTCGGGCGAGCTCGATCACGGAGCGGATCTCGCGCTCATTGCGCCGCGCGTCCTTGTCGATCCAGGCGCCGACCGAGGTGCGCATGCCGAACTCGTCGGCGACGGAGGGCACAAGCTCGGTGCCGCCGGTCGAGGAATAGGTGCGGACCGTGCGCGTGTAAGGGGACAGGGTCTTGAGGTCGGCGCGAATCTGCGCCGCGGTCGTCCGCATGCCGCTGTCGGGATGCGCCGAGCCGTCGAACGGAGAGTAGGAGACGCTGGCGAGCTGGCCGCGGAAATTCGGAGCTTCGACGCGCTCGGGTGTTAGAGCCCAGAGGCCGGCATGCACACACGCAACAAGCGCGCCGACAACAGCGACGAAACGCATCAAGGCAACCGAACGGGGCTGTGTAGTTCCGACTTCCACCCGTCCCCTGGGTGGCAGTCCGCTGCGGAGCAGCATACCTCGGATGAGGCCATGGGACAATAAACCCAACGTCGTGGCGTTTTAATGACCTGCGCCACGGCGTCTCAATCCCGTTACTTGGTTGTGGTTCCACCCGGCGCCGGAGTGGCCGCCGAGGTCGTGGGAGGCGTGGGCACCGCCGGGTTCAGCCAGCAGGCATGGACCCGAGCGGTCAGGCTTTCAGGCGCCTTGGTATCGATGTTGCCCTGCCGCACCACGCAGCGAAACGTAGCCTGGATATGGGGTCCCGGGCAGCCGAACCGGTCATAGAGGTCGAGGTGCCGGAAGGCGGTGTCGAGATCGTCCCGCCACAGCAGGCCGACGACCCGGCGGCCGAGCCAGACGCATTCCGGATTGCCGGCCGGCCCATTCACCTGGCGCGCGGCTTCCGCGAATTCCTCGCGCTGACTGTCTTTGGAGAGGTCGGCACCTGCCAGCGGCGGCTTGTCGCCGGGCTTGGCATCGCCGCTTTGGGCCAGGGCCGCAACAGGGGCCAACATCAAAACCGCCGCACACATCGTGACGGACAGACGCAAGGGAAGAGACATGGCGCGCCGGTCTTGTTGGGTCGCGAACACCGCGACCAAGTTCTGATTGATTTGTACACGGATTGGGTCAGCATTACGACGTGCGTTCGCCGGCCCGATTTTTATTTGAGATTGCCGAACCTCCACCGTCCTTGTCCAGCGTCGTAAACAATCGTGCTTAAAGTGCCGCACCTTGGCAGCGTCCGGCTCAATCGTTAAAGCCGACGCAGCACGTCGAGCGGGCCGGTTCGCAGATGCCGAAAGCTGTCAGTTTGTTCACGCTCGCTGCGGCCTCGATCACGGCCGCCTGGTGGTGGCTCGGTTCGCCGGTGGCGATGCCGCCGTCGCCGCTCGATCCCGGCGAGAAGCTCTACTGCATCAGCTACGCCCCGTTCCGCGGCCAGCAGACCCCGCTCGATCTTTCGACCCGCATCGAGGCCTGGCAGATCGACCAGGACCTCGCGCTGCTGTCGCGGCTGACCGACTGCGTGCGCACCTATTCGGTCGACTTCGGTCTCGAACAGGTGCCGGAAATCGCGCAACGGCACGGGCTCAAGGTGATGCTCGGTCTGTGGGTGTCGGGTCATGCCGATCGTACCCAGCATCAAATCGACACCGGCATCGCCCTCGCCAAACGATTCCCCGACGTGATCCGCGCCGTGATCGTCGGCAACGAGGCGCTGCTGCGCGGCGAGATTTCGCCGGGCGCGCTCGCCGAACGGATTCGCGGCGTCAAGGCGCAGGTGCCGATGCCGGTCAGCTACGCCGACGTCTGGGAGTTCTGGGTCCGCAACCGCGAGCTTGCGAGCGTGGCGGATTTCGTCACCATCCACATCCTGCCCTATTGGGAGGACGTCCCGATCGGCGCGCGCGAAGCGGCGAACCATGTCGATTCAATTCGCAAGCATGTGGTCGCGGCGTTTCCCGGCAAGGAGATCGTGATCGGCGAGGTCGGCTGGCCGAGCGCGGGGCGCATGCGCGAAGCCGCGCTGCCGTCGCCGTCGAACCAGGCGCGCGTCATCCACGACATCCTGGCGCGCGGCAAGGCCGAGAGCTTCCGCGTCAATCTGATCGAGGCGTTCGACCAGCCTTGGAAGCGCTACCAGGAGGGCACGGTCGGCGGCCATTGGGGTTTGTTCGCCGATGCACCGCGGGCGCAGAAATTTTCCTGGGGCGTGCCGGTGTCGAACCATCCGCACTGGCGCTGGCAGGCGGCGGGCGGGATCGCGTTCGCGGTGCTGGTGTTCGGCGCGGCAATCGCCGCGCGGCGGCGCGCGCCTGCGACGCCCGATCCGGGTCTTGGAGTTTGGCTCGGCATCGCCGTGAATGCCGCGGTGGCCGGCGTGCTGATCGGCTGGACCATCGAGAACATCCCGCTCGAAAGTCTTGGGCTCGGCGGATGGCTGCGTTCGCTCGCGTTCGCGGCGCTGGCACTCGCCGCGCCGCTCGCCGGCGCGGCGGCGCTGGCGAAGCGGATTGCGGTGCCGGGCTTTGCCAACATCATCGGACCGGCGGACGATCGGGCGCGCGATCGGCTCGCCCGGGCGCTCGGGATTCTGCTGATATTGCTGAGCGTGCTGGCGATGCAGGCGGCGCTCGGTCTGGCGTTCGATCCGCGCTATCGGGATTTTCCGTTCGCGCCGCTGACCGCCGCGACGATGCCGTTCCTGCTGCTCGCCGTGCTGGTGCCGCGGCCGTCCGGCAGCCGCGCGTCGGCGGAGACTCTCGCCGCGTTGGTGCTCGGATTGTGCGGGCTCTACATCGCCTGGAACGAGACCATCGCCAATTGGCAGGCGCTCTGGTTCAGCGCGGCGCTGTTCCTGCTGGTGTCAGCTCTGGCTCGGGCGCGGGCCGCGCCAGGCTGAGGATCAACAGCGCGATCGCAAGTGCGGCCAGCGCCGCGTTGTACAGCACGAGCCCGAAACCGGCCGCGATCAGCGCCACCGCGCACAACAGGACCGACGGCCGCAGCAGATTGAGCAGGGCCGCTGCCAGCGCGACGATGCCGAACACCGACGGCGTGAACAGCATGATCGCGGTGCGGCGGCTGGAGCACAGCCAGGTCGCGGCGTTTTCACAGGCGAGTCCGACGGCGGGCTGCTCGATGACGTGATAGCGCAGGTAATAGGCGTAGAGGATCGCCGCGAGCCCGAGGGCGGCGAGGCAAGCGGTCTGGCGCAGCGATGGCAGGAACAGCGGCCGGCTCATGGTCGCCAGCATGACACGCCGTTCAGCGTGCGGCGAGCCGTTGGCCTTCGAACACCGCGGGCTGGCAGATCGCGTTGGCGGCGGTGAGCGCCGCGCACAGCCGCGCCGCCGCTGCCGCGTTGGCGAGCGGACCGGCGACGAGCCGCAGCCCCACCGCGCCGGGTCGTGAATTCTCTCGAACGGTCACGATCGGCCGCAGCCCGTCGAGCACGTTGCCATGCTTGTTCTTCGCCGCGGTCCACAGCGTGCGCAATCCGTCGACCGTGCTGGCGCCGCCGAGATCAATGCCGAATTCGGTCCGGGTGGCGACCGGCTCCGCTTCCACCGGCGCTGCCTGCGGCGGGGCTTGCGAGGCGACCCGCGGCTGCGGCAACGGCAGGCTGGCCCAGACGTTCGGCGGCCGCGCCGGCGCGGCCGGCACCGAGGCGACCGGCGCGATGACCGGGGCGGGCTGAGGCTGCTGCTGGGGGGCGGCCGTTGCGGCGACAGGTTCGGACGGACGGGCGTTCGAGCCGGTCACATCCTCCAGGCCGCGCTCGAGCGTGGTGAGCCGCGCCACCAGCCGCTCGCGGTCGGCGGCGAGCAGCCGCACGGCTTCCGCCAGCCGCCGCGCCTCGCCGTCGTTGGGAGATCGGGCGGCTTGCCGGGTCGGTGGCTCGGCGATGCCGCGAATCTGGGCGACCGCCAGCATCAGCCGGTCGGTGCCGACGTCGGTCGAGCTCGCGAACACTGCGATCGTCAGCGCGCCCGTGGCCGCAGCGCCCCACAGCGCGACTCGGCCGAGCTCGCGCATGTCGAACGGCCGCCGTTGCGGCGTGTCGTTGGCCTTCTTCGCCATCTGTCGATCTTGCTGTTCGGCCCGAATCACCTTGTTGAAAACATTAGCAGATTCGCTCTCTCCGCGCTGCCGCCCGGCGGCCTGGCCGCTTGCGGCGGCTTTTTTCCTTAAGACCGCTCGGCTAAGACGGCGGCGAGCGGAGAATCCATGGGCGCAAGAACTTGCTTGGCGATCGTGCTGGCGGCCGGCGAAGGCACGCGCATGCGCTCAGCGCAGCCCAAGGTGCTGCACGCCATTGCCGGGCGGTCGATGCTCGCCCATGTGCTGGCGGCGCTGCGCGATGCCGGGCAGACCGAGACCGCGGTCGTGGTCGGACCTGGCCATGCTGCGGTCGCGGCCGAGGCCAAGGCGGTCCTGCCGGGCGCGGAAATGTTCGTCCAGGCCGAGCGGCGCGGCACCGCGCACGCGGTGCTGGCGGCAAAGTCCGCGATCGCGCGCGGCGCCGACGACATTCTGGTTATTTTCGGCGACACGCCGCTGATCCGGCCGCAGACCCTGGCGAAGCTTCGCGCCGAGCTCGCCCAAGGGGCCGCGGTTGCGGTTTTGGGCTTCCGGCCGGCGGATCCGACCGGCTACGGCCGTCTGGTGATGGACGGCGACAATCTGATCGCGATCCGCGAGCAGGCCGATGCCAGCGAAGCCGAGCGCGCGATCGCCACCTGCAACGGCGGGCTGATGGCGCTGGCCGGCGCGCAGGCGCTGGCGATCCTGCAAAAGATCGGCAGCGACAATCGCAAGCACGAATTCTATCTCACCGACGCGGTGGCGATCGCGCGGACCATGGGACTGCGCACGCGGGCGGTCGAAGTGACGGAGGATGAAGTGAGCGGCATCAACACCAAGGCGCAGCTTGCGGCTGCGGAAAGCCAGATGCAGCAACGTCTGCGCCAGGCGGCACTCGACGCCGGCGTGACCCTGGTGGCGCCGGAGACGGTGTTTCTCGCGTCCGACACCAAGCTCGGCAAGGACGTGGTGATCGAGCCCTATGTGATGTTCGGCCCCGGCGTCACGGTCGAGGAGGGGGCGACCATCCGTTCGTTCTCGCACATTCACGGCGCGCACGTGGGTCCGGGCGCGATCGTCGGGCCGTTCGCGCGGCTGCGGCCGGGCGCCAGGCTCGAAGAGGGCGTGCACATCGGCAATTTCGTCGAGGTCAAGGAGGCGCTGATCGAAGCCGGCGCCAAGGCCAACCACCTGAGCTACATCGGCGACGCGCGCGTGGGCGCCGGCGCCAACATCGGCGCCGGCACCATCACCTGCAACTACGACGGCGCCGCCAAGCACCGCACCGACATCGGCAAGGGCGCCTTCATCGGCTCGAACTCGGCGCTGGTTGCGCCGGTGACGATCGGCGATGGCGCCTATGTCGGCTCGGGGTCGGTCATCACCCGCGACGTGCCGGCCGAGGCGCTGGCCATCGGCCGCGGCCGGCAGACCGTTAAGGAAGGCTGGGCCGGACGCTTGCGCGGTGCCAAATCCGCAGGCAAAACCACCAGGCAAGGGTCCAAGTGAGGGGCGTTTTCGTCCGCCACCATGTGACCATTGTTCATTGTCACATCCGGGTCGTCCTATCGAGGATTGCATTTTGATTTCCTTGGGCTGCGCGCCGGCGCATAAAGCCTGATGTCGGCGCCGGTCGCGGCGAGGGGGTAGAGGCTACTTTGTGCGGGATTGTCGGCATTCTTGGCCGTGAGCCGGTCGCGGGCCAGCTCATCGATGCGCTCCGGCGCCTCGAATACCGCGGCTACGATTCCGCCGGCGTCGCCACGCTCGAGCATGGCGCGCTGACGCGGCGTCGCGCCGAGGGCAAGCTGCGCAATCTGGAGACCCGGCTCGCCAGCGAGCCGCTCGCTGGCCTGATCGGCATCGGCCACACCCGCTGGGCCACCCACGGCAAGCCGACCGAGAGCAACGCCCACCCGCACGCCACCGAGCGCGTCGCCGTGGTCCACAACGGCATCATCGAGAACTTCCGCGAGCTGCGCGAGATGCTCTCGCTGAACGGCGCCAAGTTCGGCAGCGAGACCGACACCGAGGTCGTGGTTCATCTCGTCACCCACGAGCTGAACCAGGGCAAGACGCCGGTCGAGGCGGTGAAGGCATCGCTGGCGCAGTTGCGCGGCGCCTTCGCGCTCGCGTTCCTGTTCGCGGGCGAGG
>CAMDEB010000075.1 GCA_945893085.1 Rhodoplanes serenus
GCGCTCGGCGTGTCGAATGCCGTCATCATGTTCCGCCACCTGCTGCCGAACGCCCTGGTGGCGACGCTGACGTTCCTGCCGTTCATCCTGTCGTCGTCGGTGATGACGCTGACCGCGCTGGATTTCTTAGGCTTCGGCCTGCCGCCCGGCTCGCCCTCGCTCGGCGAATTGCTGTCCCAGGGCAAGGCCAACATCCAGGCGCCGTGGCTGGGCCTGGCCGGCTTCTTCTCCGTCGCCATCATGCTGTCGTTGCTGATCTTCATCGGCGAGGCGGTGCGGGATGCGTTCGACCCGAGGAAGACGTTCAGGTAATGTGTTAATAGGCTAGATTTAAAGACATATTTCGTGTTATTGGTGGGAAATGGACGGAACAAAATGCGAAATTCACAAAAAATGTCGATTGCGGATTTGTTTGCGGCGTTTGGCGGCAACGCAGGATTTGCGCGCGCCATTGGCGTCGGTGCCTCCACCGCATCAGAAATGAAGCGCCGAGGCAGGATTCCGGCGGAATACTGGCACGATCTTTTGCGTCATGCCCGAACTGCGGGACATCCGGAAATTACGGCTGACTTGCTCGCAGAACTGCATGCCCGGAAACCCGAGCCCGAAACGCCGACTGGATTCGCGGAGGAGGAAAGTTTGCCGATCAAGGCGTCGGCTGACATGGGCACGACCGAAGCGCCGGAAACAGGACATTTCGCCCGATTCAAGCACCTGCGCCGGAGTCATTTTTCATCGAGTGAAGAGATCAGCGCGCATGTCCGAGCAGTTCGTGACGAATGGGATCGCCGGTGACGGCCGATCCACCCCGTGTTTACCTCGATGCGAACGTGTTCATCGCCGCATTTGAAAATCCTGGCGCGCATTCTGACCATGCTTGGTGGATCATTCATGCCGTAGAGGAAGGTGAGATCGTCGCTGTAACCAGTGAGATGACTTTGGCAGAAATTTTGGTCAAACCCATCGAGCGGGGCGCGGTCGATCTCGCTGATGGATACGAGCGGATGATCGTATCAGCACGTGGCTTTGAGGTCCTGCCGGTGAGGCGAAGCATCCTTATAGAAGCGGCGCGGCTGCGGGCGCAACGAATCTCGATCAAATTACCCGATGCGATTCACGTCGCAACGGCACTGGCCTCGTCGTGTTCCCACGTCATTAGCGATGACGGCCGGCTTCCGGCGTTAAACGGTCTTAGGATCTTGTCGGTGAATCCCTTCACGCTGGATGATATTCTAAAGGACGGCGCATGACGTCACCCCTGCTCACCGTCACGGACCTCTCCGTCGCCTTCGCGCACGGCGAGCGCGAGACGCTGGCGGTCGATCGCATCTCGTTCGACATCAAGAAGGGCGAGACCGTAGCCCTGGTCGGCGAGTCGGGCTCGGGCAAGTCGGTCACCGCGCTGTCGATCATCAAGCTGTTGCCCTATCCGGCCGCGAGCCACCCGTCGGGTTCGGTCACGTTCAAGGGCCAGGAGTTGCTCGGCTTGCCGGAGCGCGACATCCGCCATGTGCGCGGCAACGACATCACCATCATCTTCCAGGAGCCGATGACCTCGCTCAATCCGCTGCACACGATCGAGCGGCAGATCGTAGAGATCCTGGAGCTGCACCGCGGTTTGACCGGGGCGGCGGCGCGCGCGCGCGCCATCGAGCTGCTCGGCCAGGTCGGCATTCCCAATCCCGAGAGCCGGCTGGCGAGCTATCCGCACCAGCTTTCCGGCGGCCAGCGCCAGCGCGTGATGATCGCCATGGCGCTGGCCAACGAGCCGGACCTGCTGATCGCCGACGAGCCGACCACCGCGCTCGACGTCACCGTGCAGGCGCAGATCCTCAAGCTGCTGAAGGAGTTGCAAGGCCGGCTCGGGATGGCGATGCTGTTCATCACCCACGACCTCGGGATCGTCCGCAAGATCGCCGACCGGGTCTGCGTGATGAGCAAGGGCAAGATCGTCGAGCAGGGGCCGGTCGAGCTGGTCTACACGACGCCGCAACATCCCTACACCCGTGCGCTGCTCGCCGCCGAGCCGAAGGGCGAGCCGCCGCCGGTCAATCCTGATGCGCCGGTGGTGCTCGCGACCGACAACCTCAAGGTCTGGTTTCCGATCAAGCGCGGCGTGATGCGCAAGACCGTCGGTCATATCAAGGCGGTCGACGGCGTCAGCATCGAGGTGCGCAAGGGCGAGACGCTCGGCGTGGTCGGCGAATCCGGTTCGGGCAAGACCACGCTGGGCCTGGCGATCCTGCGGCTGATCTCGTCGGACGGCCCGGTCCTGTTCATGGGCAACAAGCTGCAAGGCCTGCGCTTCAAGGAGATGCGGCCGTACCGCCGCGACATGCAGATCGTGTTCCAGGATCCCTATGGCTCGCTCAGCCCGCGCATGTCGGTCGCCGACGTGATCGAGGAAGGGCTGTGGGTGCACCATCCCAACATGGCCGAGAGCGAGCGCCAGGAGCGGGTGATCGCCGCGCTCAATGACGTAGGCCTCGATCCCGACACCCGGTTCCGCTATCCGCACGAGTTCTCCGGCGGCCAGCGCCAGCGCATCGCGGTGGCGCGCGCCATCGTGCTGGAGCCGACCTTCGTCGTGCTCGACGAGCCGACCAGCGCGCTCGACATGCTGATCCAGGCGCAAATCGTCGACCTGTTGCGCGACATCCAGAAGCGCCGCAACCTGACCTACCTGTTCATCTCGCACGACCTGAAGGTGGTGGCGGCGCTGGCGAGCCGGATCGTGGTCATGCGCGAAGGCAAGGTGGTGGAGTTCGGCGCGGCGGCCGAGGTGTTCAAGGCGCCGAAGAGCGAGTACACCCGCGCGCTGTTCGCCGCCGCCTTCTCGCTGGAAATCGCGAGCGAAGGTGTGGTGGCGCAGTAAGCGCCGCCACCGAATTTTTCGCATGAGCCAGAACGCCATTCTGGTTGCCGTCGAGGGGCCGCAGGCCGAGGAGTGGATCGGCCTGCTGCGGGCGCGCGCCGGGCGCCGCGAGGTGCGGGTCTGGCCCGACAGCATCGGCGACAAGGCCGACATCGCGTTCGCCGCGGTGTGGCGTCCGCCGCTGGGTCTGCTTGCGAGCCTGCCGAACCTGAAGGCCATCATCAACATCGGTGCCGGGGTCGATGCGCTGCTGGCCGACCGGAGCCTGCCGGACGTGCCGGTCGCCCGTGCTGCGCATCCCGATCTCACGCGGCGGGTCGTCGGCTACGTCGTGCTGCACGTGCTTGCCTATCACAACCGCATGCGGCTCTATCAGGCGCAGCAGCGCGAACGGCGCTGGGAGGCGCAGCAGCATCCCTCGTCGGACGACGTGAACGTCGGCATCATGGGGCTCGGCGTCATCGGCGGCGAAGCGGCCCATGTCCTCGCGCGGCTCGGATTCCGGGTCGCCGGCTGGAGCCGGACCCGCAAGTCGCTGCCGGGCATCGAGACGTTCCACGGCGCCGGCGGGTTAGACCCCTTCCTCGCGCGCAGCGAAATCCTGGTCTGCCTGCTGCCGTCGACGCCGGAAACCAACGGTCTGCTCAATCTGGCACTGTTCCGCAAGCTCAAGCGCGACGGCGCCGCGGGCGGGGCGTTCGTGATCAACGCCGCCCGCGGCCGGCTCCAGGTCGATGCGGATATCGTCGCGGCTCTCAATGAGGGAGCGCTCGCCGCGGCCACGCTCGACGTCTTCCCGCATGAGCCGCTGCCGCAGGCGAGCCCGCTGTGGACGCACCCGAAGGTGACGGTCACGCCGCATGTCGCCGGCGACATCTCGCCGGCGGCCTTCACCGATCACATCATCGAGCAGATCGAGGGTTTCGAGCGCGGACAGCCGATGGCAGCGACCATCGACCGGCGGCAGGGCTATTAGTGCAGAGCTATTAGTGACTGTCGTCGACGTGATCGTGTCCGCCGACCCGTCCCGGCCGCCAGTAGCCTTCCGCTGAAATCTGCTCGCGCGGGAAACCGCGGGCGATCAGCGCCTGGCGCTGGGCGCGGGCGTTGCTGGTTTCGCCGATGACGTAGGCGTGGCCGCGGCCCGGCGGCAGCGCGAACGCGTCGAGCCGGTTGGGCAGGAGGCGGCTCGGGCCGGCCGGCGCGCCGTTGCGGAACAGCCATTCCAGCGCGACGGTGGCATCGGCCTCGAGCGATTGTGTTTCGTCGGGTCCCGCGACCTCGATGAAGGCGAAGGCGCGCGCGGTCTTCGGCAGCGATTCGATCATCGCATAGATCGCCGGGATGCAGGTCTCGTCGCCCGAGAACAGTTGCCATTCGGCTTGCGGATTGACGACGATGCGTCCGCGCGGGCCAGTCAGATCGAGGCTATCGCCGGGCTTGGCGTTCTGCGCCCAGCGCGTCGCCACGCTGTCGCCGTGCAGCACGAAATCGACGTCCATCGTGTTGCCGGCGCGGTCGAAGCGGCGGATTGTGTAATGTCGGCGTGCTACTTCGCCGTTGTCCTGCGGCAGCCGCAGGATGATTTCCTGCCCCGGCTTATGGCTCCAGCCGGCGAGCTCCGCTCCGGTCAGGCGGACGCGCCGCACGCGCGGGGTAATGGCAAAGGCGCTCTCGACCTGGACCGTCCAGAGCCGGCCCATCCGCCGCGCGAACATCGCTGGGTCGACGCCGTCGGGGACCGGAAGCGGCCGGCCGCCGAGCACGGCGCCGGTCGGCTTGATAACAGCTTCGTTCATGTCATTCCTCGTTCGATTTCCCAGCGCTTTAACACGGCGGCGGCCGGTCATTCCACGCCTGGGAGCTATGTCTTGCTGGAATAGATCAACAGAGGCTAGGGTCGCCGCAAGCTGGAGATCTCGCTGCCACTCGCCTCGCCGCGGGCGATCGCCTCGGTCAGCGGCTCGATCGCGACCTCCATGTGAAACGCATTGGCGTGCAGCAGCGACGTGCGGTCGAGCGCGATGCCGACATGGCCTCTCCAGAACACCAGGTCGCCGCGGCGCAGGTCGGACAGGTCGACCGGCTGTCCGAAGGCGGACTCCTGCATGTAGGTGTCGCGCGGGCAGGCAATGCCGCAGGCGGTGAGTGCAACCTGCACCAAGCCGGAGCAGTCCAGGCCGAGCCCGGTCTTGCCGCCCCAGAGATAGGGCGCGCCGAGAAATCGTCTGGCCACCGCGACGAAATCGGTCTCTGCCGTGTCGAGCGGCGCCAGGTGCTGCGCCGGGATGTAGCCGCCGGCGCTCACGGCAAACGGCTCCTCCATGCGGGTGATCGCGATCCGCGCGCCGAGCGGCAGCGCCTCGACCGGCGGCAGCTTGATCGAAGGGCCGGGGAACGCCAGCGTGCGCAGCGCGGTCACCCGATGGGTCGGCGGCGGCCCCAGCGGCCCCAGCGCGTTCGAAGGCAGCCAGCCGACATAGCCGTCGGATTCGAGTTGGCCCCAGGCCCAGCCTTCGTCGTTGCGCTCGTAAACGGTGACGCGCTCGCCCTTGAGCGCCTCGGTGTCGAGCGGCGCGTCGGGCGCAGGCTCGCGGCGCAGTGGCGCCTGCGCGTCCTGGACCTCGCAGAGTTCGCCGTCGACAAAGCGCTCGGCCTCGACCTGGCCGCGCAGATGGCTTGCCGCCAGGTCGAGGCGGGCCGGGGTGATGCGGGGATCGAAGCGGGCCATCAGCCGTAGCGCCTGGCCAGCAGCGCATAGAGCGCACGCGCCGCCTGGCATTCGCCGCCTTCGGGCCGCCCCGGCTTGGCCGATGGCGTCCAGGCGTAGATGTCGAAATGCAGCCAGCTTTTCGCGGCCGCGACGAACCGCTTGAGGAACAGCGCGCAGACGATCGAGCCGGCAAAGCCGCCCGTCGCCACGTTGTTGAGATCGGCGGTCTTGGAATCGAGCATCGAGTCGTAGCGCCGCCACAGCGGCAGCCGCCACAGCGGGTCGTTCTCCGCCGCTGCGCAGCGCGCGACCTCGGCGGCGAGCGCCTCGTCGTCGGTGTAGAACGGCGGCAGCTCGGGTCCGAGCGCGACGCGCGCGGCGCCGGTGAGCGTGCCCACGTCGATCAGCAGGTCCGGCGCTTCCTCGTCGGCGAGCGCGAGCGCATCGGCGAGGATCAGACGGCCCTCGGCGTCGGTGTTGCCGACCTCGACGCTCAGCCCCTTGCGCGAGCGATAGACGTCGAGCGGCCGGAACGCACCGCCGGCGATCGAATTCTCCACCGCCGGGATCAGCACGCGCAGCGAAACCTTGAGCCCGCGATCCATGATCATGTGCGCCAGCGCCATCACGCTCGCCGCCCCGCCCATGTCCTTCTTCATGATGAGCATGGCGCTGTCGGGCTTGATGTCGAGGCCGCCGGTGTCGAAGCACACGCCCTTGCCGACCAGCGTGACCTTCGGATCGCCCGCCTTGCCCCAGCGCAGCTCGATCAGGCGCGGCGCGCCCGCCGCCGCGCGGCCGACCGCATGGATCAGCGGAAAATTCTGCTTCAGCAGATCGTCGCCGACGATGCTGCGGACCTTCGCGCTGTGGCGTTTGCCGAGCGCCCGCACCACCGCCTCGAGTTCGGCCGGGCCGAGATCGTTCGCCGGCGTGTTGATCAGATCGCGGGCGAGCGTGACGGCCTCGGCGATGCGGCTGACATCGTCGCCGTCGACGCCGTCGGGCACCACCAGCCGCACCGGCTTTTCCTTGACCTTGCGGTAGCGCGAGAAGCGGTAGGCGCCGAGCACGAACGCCAGCGTCGCGAGCCGCGTATCGTGCGGCGCGTTGGCGAAGCGATAGACCCCGGCGGGCAGCACGCCCGGCAGGCTGCCCGGCAGGAACGGGTTGCGATCGTTGCCGCCCTCCAGGGCGAACAGCACACCGAGGCCGTTGGTTCCCGGCAGGATCAGGTGCCGGCCGGACTTGGGTTCATATCCCGACGCCTTGACGAAGGCCTGCGCGCGCTTGTCGAGCGCGGCGACGGTTTTGGCAAAGCTCTTCGGCGTCACGAACCAGATCGGTTGTGTCGCCTTGTTGCGCGCAACAAGAACAGGTTGCATGGATGCGTTGGATCAGTCGGGCTGGATTTTGAACGTGCGTTTCATCGGCATTTCGGAACCGGGGCCGAACCAGGCTTCGAAAATCTTCGCCGCCTCGCCCGATGCTTCGATGTCAAGCAGCGCGCGGTTGACCGCGTCCTTGAAACGGGGCTCGTCCTTCTTCATGGCGAAACCGACGTTGCGCGACTTTGTGAAGTCAGACAGGAAGACGTAGTCGTCCGGCTTGCCGTCCTGCTGCACGATCGCGCGCAGCACGGTCTCGTCGGTCGGGAACGCATCGACGCTGCCGTCCTTGAGCATGTTAAACGCGATGGCATAGTCCCGCACATAGACCAGGTTCACGGCCGGCTCGGCTTCTTTCAGGTTGTCGCCGGCGGTCGACGTGCTGGCGGACGATGCCTTGCGGCCGGCGAGCTGACGCACCGAGGTGATGCCGCTTGATTTCTTGACGATCACCGCGTGCGGCGTGACGAAATAGATGATGCTGAAATCGATGTCCTTGAGTCGCGCGGGTGTCCGCGTCATCGAGGTGGCGACGAAATCGAGCTTGCCGTCCTTGAGCATGGGCACGCGCTCGGCGCTCGACACCGAGACGGTTTCGAGCGTCACGCCCAGGCGCTTGGCGACGCCACGCACCAGATCGAGATCGTAGCCGGTGACGGTGGTCTCGCCGGGCTTCTTGAAGCTGAACGGTGGAGTTGTGTCGCTGACGCCGACGATGAGCTTGCCGCGCGCCTTGACGTCATCGAGCCGGTCCGCCGATGCGGGCGTCGCCGGCATGGCCAGCAGAACTGCCGTCACGATGAAGGCCCCGATCCCTGATATGCGACGCATGATCCGCTCTCCCCATCACATCCGGTCGAAAAAGCATGTCACGACCGCTCCCGCACAACAAGCGCGTGGCCGGCCCCGAGGCTTGCGCCCGAAGCCGGCCCGCGGGCGGGCTTGTTAACCACTCGTTAGGGTTAACATTTTATTGCTGACCACTCGCCGGGGGCCGCGATGGCCGCCTCGGCCGAGTGATGCCATGCACGCCATGCACCACCGTTCCGCGCTTCTCGCCTCCATCGGGCTCTTGGTTCTCGCCCTGGCGACGGCTGGCTGCTCCACCACGCCCTCCTCGGCCGATTCCACCGGTTCGATCGCGACGGCGTCGGTGCCGCGCACCGAGGCGGAATGGCGGCGCGAGATGGAGGTGTCCGGCCAGCGCTACCGCGCCGCCCCGCAGGATGGCGAGGCGGCGATCCGTTACGCGCAGGCGTTGCGCGCCGTCGGCCAGCGTGCGCAGGCCGCGGCTGTGCTCGAACAATCGGCGATCCAGAATCCGCAGAATCAGGCGGTGCTCGGCGCCTATGGCCGTGCGCTCGCCGACAACGGCAACTATTCTCAGGCGATCGACGTGCTCAATCGCGCCCATACGCCTGATCAGCCTGATTGGCGCATCCTGTCGGTCCAGGGCGCGGCGTTCGACCAGATGGGCAAGCATCAGGAGGCCCAGCGCTATTACGCGAGCGCGCTCCGGATCGTGCCGGATGAGACCTCCGTGCTGTCCAATCTCGGACTGTCCTACGCGCTGTCGAAAAATCTGCCGAAGGCCGAGGTCACGCCGCGTCGTGCGGCGGCGCATCCGGGGGCGGCGCCGAAGGTGCGGCAGAATCTGGCGCTGGTGGTCGGGCTGCAGGGCCGGTTCGCGGAGGCCGAAACCATCGCGCGCGGCGACCTGTCGCCGGAAGAGGCCACCGCCAACGTCGGCATTTTGCGCCGGATGCTGGCGCAACAGAACGATCCGAAGAAGCTCAATCGCGGTCTGGCCCCGTCCACGGGCTCTTAGGCATTCATTGATCGGGCGGCGAGGACCGGTGCGGCCGGTTTACTGCGACGCCATCACCCGGATCGCGGCCGGGCCGAGGATGACCACGAACAGCACCGGCAGGAAGAACAGGATCATCGGCACCGTCAGCTTCGGCGGCAGGCCGGCGGCCTTCTTTTCGGCCTCCGACATGCGCATATCGCGGTTTTCCTGCGCCAGCACCCGCAGCGTCTGGCCGAGCGGCGTGCCGTAGCGTTCGGCCTGCTGCAAGGCGATACAGACCGATTTCACGCCTTCAAGATCGGTGCGTTTGGCGAGGTTCTCGTAAGCCGTTTTCCGATCCTGCAGATAGGACAGTTCGGCGGTGGTCAGCGTCAGCTCTTCGGCGAGCGGGATCGACTGCGTGCCGATCTCGAGGCTGACCCTGTTGAAGGCCGCCTCGATCGACATGCCGGACTCCACGCAGATCAGCAGCAGGTCGAGCGCATCGGGAAACGCGCGCTTGATGGAGAGCTGGCGCTTGGAAATGATGTTCTTGAGAAACAGGTAAGGCACGTGCGTGCCGCCATAGGTGGCGGCGAGGCAGAGCGCCAGCTTGACGGTTGCAGGCTGATCCATCTCGACAACCAGGAAGAGATAAAACGCCGACACCGCCAGCATCGCCGCCGGCGCGACCATGCGGAAGAACAGGAAGGCGACATACGGCGCCTGTCCGCGGTAGCCCGCCTGCACCAGCTTCTCGCGCGCCTGCTCCTGGCCGAGCCGCTTGGCGAGGTTGAACTGCTGCACCACCCGCTGCATGTATTGCTTCGGCGACGCCCGCAGCGCGATCTTCTCTTTCTCGCCGCGCGCCATCCGCTCGCGCTCGCGCTGGCGGAGTTTCTCGCGCTCGAGCGCGACCGACCTCATGCGCTTGGACAGCGTGTCGCTTGCGAGCAACGGCATGGCCAGGGTGATCACCGTGGCGATCGCGGCCACGGCCGCGAACATCATGGTCATGAACCGCGTGTCGTGCATCCGCTCTATGAGAAGATCGATCATTGCACTGGTGCCTAGAAGTCGAAGTTGATCATTTTCTTCATCACCAATACACCCATCCCCATCCACATCGCGCTGCCGACGATCATGAAGCGGCCGAGGTCGGTGGTGAAAAGCAATTCGATGTAGCCGGGGCTGGTGAGATAAACGAGAAAGCCGACCGCGATCGGTAGCGATCCGATGATCACCGCCGAGGCCTTGGCCTCCATCGACATCGCCTGGATCTTGGCCTTCATCTTCTTGCGGTCACGCAGCACGCCCGACAGATTGCCGAGCGCCTCGGACAGATTGCCGCCGGCCTTCTGCTGGATCGAAATGACGATGCCGAAGAAGTTCGCTTCGGGGAGCGGCATGCGCTCGTAGAGCTTGACGCAGGCCTCGCCGATCGGCATTCCGATGGTCTGCGTTTCGATGATGCTGCGGAACTCGCTTCTGGCCGGCTCCGGCGCGTCGGTGGCGATGATCTTCAAGCTGTCGAGCAGCGGCAGGCCGGATTTGATGCCGCGCACGATGACGTCGACGGCATCCGGAAAGCTGTTGAGGAACTTGTTCTCGCGACGCTTCTTGAGGAAGCTGAGCATCCACATCGGCACGCCGAAGGCCGCGGCGAAGCCGATTGCCACCGCCGGCACCAGGCCGCCGCCGACCGCGAAGACGAGCACGAAGGCGACCAGCCCGAGCACGCCGCCGGTGATCATGAATCGCTGCTTCGACCAGGAAAGCCCGGCTTGCGCGATTTTCGTCGTCAATGGCGGGCTCTTGGGCTTTTTCGATTTGACGTCGATCTGCTTGAGCGTCTCCTCGACCTGCTCACGGCGCGATTTCTGCGCTCCACGGCTGACGCGGGCGACCGGCTCGGAGCGCGCGACGCTGGCGCGGCGCTTTTCGGCGTGGCGTTCGCCGGACAGCAGCGGATAGAGGAAAACCCACGCGACGCCGCCGATCGCCAGCGCGACCAGGAAGAACAACGCCAGGGTCTGGAGTTTCATCGCGGGGCGACCTTGGCGGCTTCGCTGGCGTCGAGGGATGCGGCCAGGCGCTTTTCCTCGCCGTAATAGCGCGCGCGATCCCAAAATTTTGGCCGGCCGATGCCGGTCGATTTGTGCGTGCCAACCAGATTGCCCTGGGCGTCCTCGCCGGTGATCTCGTAGACGAACAGATCCTGGGTGA
Organism: Rhodoplanes serenus; assembly: GCA_945893085.1. Taxonomy (GTDB): domain Bacteria; phylum Pseudomonadota; class Alphaproteobacteria; order Rhizobiales; family Xanthobacteraceae; genus Z2-YC6860. The sequence goes on from CAMDEB010000075.1 coordinate 10,992, forward strand.
TGATGACCTCACCCTCCATGCCCACCACTTCGGTGATGTGGGTGATCTTGCGGGTGCCGTCGCGCAGGCGGGCTGCCTGCACCACGACGTCAACCGACCCGCAGATCATCTCGCGGATGGTTTTCGACGGCAGCGAATAGCCGCCCATGGTGATCATGGATTCGATACGCGAAAGCGCCTCGCGCGGGCTGTTGGCGTGCAGCGTGCCCATCGAGCCGTCGTGGCCGGTGTTCATCGCCTGCAGCAGATCGAACGATTCGGGACCGCGGACTTCGCCGACGATGATCCGTTCCGGCCGCATGCGCAGGCAGTTCTTCACCAGGTCGCGCATGCTGACCGCGCCTTCGCCTTCGAGATTCGGCGGGCGGGTTTCCAGGCGGACCACGTGCGGCTGCTGGAGCTGAAGCTCGGCGGCGTCCTCGCAGGTGATGATGCGCTCGTCGTCGTCGATGAATTGCGTGAGACAGTTGAGCAGCGTGGTCTTGCCGGAGCCGGTGCCGCCGGAAACGATGGTGTTGATCCGGCAGCGTCCGATGACCTTGAGCAGCTCGCCGCCCTCCGGCGTGATCGAGCCGAAGCGGACCAGCTGATCGAGCGTCAGCTTGTCCTTCTTGAACTTGCGGATGGTGAGCGCCGGGCCGTCGAGCGCGAGCGGCTGGACGATGGCGTTGACGCGCGAGCCGTCGGGCAGGCGGGCGTCGCAGATCGGCGAGGATTCGTCGACCCGGCGGCCGATCTGGCTGACGATGCGCTGGCAGATGTTGAGCAGCTGCTGGTTGTCGCGGAAGCGGATTCCGGTCTTCTGAATCTTGCCGGCGACTTCGATGTAAACCGTGCCGGCGCTATTCACCATGATGTCGGAGATGTCGTCGCGGGCCAGCAGCGGCTCGAGCGGGCCATAGCCGAGCACGTCGTTGCAGATGTCGTCGAGCAGGTCCTCCTGCTCCGAAATCGACATCACGATGTTCTTGATCGCGATGATCTCGTTGACGATGTCGCGGATTTCCTCGCGCGCCGCGTCGGCGTCGAGCCGCGCCAGCTGGGCCAGGTCGATCGCCTCGATCAGCGCGCCGAACACCGTGCCCTTGGTCTCGTAGTAGCTCTCGGAACGCCGCGTGTCGGTGGCGATGGCCGGCGGGGCTGCGGCCACGATGCGGGTCGGCGTCGCCGGCGCCGAAACCAGCGGCGCACCGAGACCGGCCGATGGAAACGGCGTGCGGCCGGGCTCGGACGCCGACTGCGCCGCCACCGGGGGCGGCGGCGCAAACGACTTCTGCGGCGGTGGCGTCGCCGGACGGGCGTCTGAGGTGCTGCGCTTACCAAACACGGACTGGGATTCCTTTACTCAACTTGCACTCAACCTTGCCGTTTCAGGAGCTTCTGAAGCGGCGTCAGCAGGCCCGATCGCGATTTCTTGGTCTCGGCGCGTCCGGTGAGGAGCTGCGCGAGCTGCCGGAAGGTCTCCGTGGTGCGATGGCCGGAGGACACTTCGGCGATCATCTGGCCGTTGTTGGCGGCGGTGCCGAACAGTTGCGGCTCGAACGGAATGATCGCCACCGGCTGATCTTCGAGCGCCTTGGCGAAATCCGCCGGCTTGATCTCCGGCCGCTTCGGCACGCCCACCTGGTTGAGCATGTAGTGCGGGCGATGGTCGTTGACGCGCGCGGTGCGCAGGAAATCAAACAGGTTTTTCGCATTGCGCAGGTTGGCGAGGTCCGGCGCGGCGACGATCAGGATTTCATCGGCGCTCACCAGCGTGCGCTGGGTCCAGCCGTTCCATTGGTGCGGCACGTCGAGCACGATGCACGGCATGGTCGCGCGCAGCGAATCGAAGATCGAATCGAAGGCCTCGGCGCCGAAATCGTAGACCCGCTCGAGCGTTGCTGGCGCCGCCAGCAGGCTCAGATGGTCCGTGCACTTCGACAGCAGCCGGTCGACGAAGGCGGTGTCGATGCGGTCGGGCGAGAACACCGCGTCGGCGATGCCCTGCGGCGGATCCTGGTTGTAGTCGAGGCCGGCGGTGCCGAACGGCAGATCGAGATCGGTGACCACCGAATCGAGCGACAGATCGCGCGCCACCGCCCAGCCGATGTTATGGGCGACGGTCGATGAGCCGACGCCGCCCTTGGCGCCGACCACGGCGATGACGCGGCCGACCGGCTTGGCATCGGGCGCCGAGAACAGCCCGCAGATGGTCCGCACCACTTCCAGCGCGGCGACCGGCGAAAGCATGTAGTCGCTGACCCCGCGCCGCACCAGCTCGCGGTAGAGCGTGACGTCGTTGTGCCGCCCGATCACGATCACCCGCGAGCCGGAATCGCACACCTCGGCGAGTGAATCGAGACTTGCGAGGATGCTCTCGCCGCGGCTCTCCGACTCCAGCATGATGACGTTGGGCGTCGGCGAGCTGCGATAGGCTTCGACCGCCGCGGTTGCGCCGCCCATCTGGATCTTGACGTGCGCCTTGCCCAGCCGGCGGTCCTCGCCAGCGGCTTGGATCGCCGCCGCGGTCTCGACGGTCTCGCAGAACGCCTGGATGGAAACCCGCGGCGCCGGCGCGATGTGCTCGTCGGAACCGGGCGCCTCGGGCGGCGTGGCTTCAGGTTCGACGGTTTGATTTGCGTTTCTGATCATTTGCCCAAATCGCTGATCGCGCCCTTGTTGGCATCCGGATAGACGGTCGCCGACGCCTGGCCCTTGCGCCACTTGTCCATTCCGATGCTCCGCTTGCCGGTGTAGGCGGGGGTTTCGGCGCGCGGCTGGACCAGGTCGGCCGGGTTGTCGACCATGGCGGCGAAGTTGCGCTGCGTCGCGCAGCCGAGATTCCAGTACGGCCGATTGTC
>CAMDEB010000076.1 GCA_945893085.1 Rhodoplanes serenus
GTCCTCAAGGGCGCCCCGCGCCAGTTCTAAGCCCCCGAAATCCGCGCTCCCACATTTCGCGCCGCAGGATTCCGCACGCGTTGTGGTCGGCGACTGCGTCGCCGAGATCGCGAAGCTGCCGGCCGGCTCGGTCGATCTGGTGTTCGCCGACCCACCGTACAATCTGCAGCTCCACGGCGATCTCAAGCGTCCCGACGATTCCAAGGTCGATGCGGTCGACGACGACTGGGATCAATTCGCGAGCTTTGCTGCCTACGACGAATTCACCCGTGCCTGGCTCGGCGCCTGCAAGCGTGTGCTCAAGCCTGCGGGCACGCTGTGGGTGATCGGCTCCTACCACAACATCTTCCGCGTCGGCACGATCCTGCAGGACCTGGGCTTCTGGATCCTCAATGACGTGGTGTGGCGGAAAACCAACCCGATGCCGAACTTCCGCGGCCGGCGCTTCACCAACGCGCACGAGACGCTGATCTGGGCGTCGCGCGACCAGGATGCGCGCGGCTACACCTTCAACTACGAGGCGCTCAAAGCGGGAAACGAAGACATCCAGGTGCGCTCCGACTGGACCATCCCGCTGTGCACCGGCGAGGAGCGGTTGAAAGGCCGCGACGGCAAGAAGCTGCACCCAACGCAGAAGCCCGAGGCGTTGCTGGCGCGCGTCATCCTCTCCAGTTCGCGTCCCGACGATCTCGTGCTCGATCCGTTCAACGGCACCGGCACCACCGGCGCCGTCGCCAAGCATCTCGGCCGCCGCTACATCGGCATCGAACGCGATCCGGCCTATGCGGCGGCGGCGCAGCAACGCATCGACGCGGTCGAGCCGCTGGAGGCGCCGACGCTGGCACCGTTCATGACCGCGCGCGAGGCGCCGCGCGTGGCATTCTCGGCGCTGCTGGAGCGTGGACTGATCTCGCCCGGCGCAAAGCTGGTGGATGCTAAGAAGCGGCACAAGGTGCTGGTGCGCGCCGATGGCGCTGTCGCGCTCGGCGACGCGGTCGGCTCGATCCATCGCATGGGCGCGCTGGCGCAAGGCCTCGATGCCTGCAACGGCTGGACCTTCTGGCACCTCGACACGCCGAAGGGCCTGATCTCGATCGACGCGCTGCGGGCGGAAATCAGGGCAGGCATGGCGACGATCTGATCGCCGGGCTTAGCCGCCCAAGGCCCCCTGCGTGTTCACATAAAGCGCATAGATCGCGTGGCTCGCCGTCATGAACAGCCGATTGCGCTTCGGCCCGCCGAAGCAGACGTTGGCGCAGCGCTCCGGCAGGCTGATGTGACCGATCGGCCGGCCTTCCGGGTTGAAGATGCGCACGCCGTCAAGCTCGGCCGCCCCCATGCCCCAGCCGCACCACAGGTTGCCGTCGACGTCGACGCGGAAGCCGTCGGGCGTTTCCTCTTTCGCACATTTGATGAGGACGCGGCCGTTCCCGAGCTTGGTCCCGTCGAGCACGTCGAAGACATAGATCGCGCGATCTCCGGGCTGGCTCTCGATGACGTAGAGCTGCTTTTCGTCGGGCGAGAACGCCAGCCCGTTCGGACGCCGCACGACGCCGTCGGTCGCGATGGCCGCCTGGCCGGATTTGCCGTCGATCCGATAGACTCGCTGCGGTAGCTCCTGTTCGCCGGTCTCGCCGTTCCAGTTGCCGTCGATGCCCGCGGTCATGTCGGTGAACCAGATCGAGCCGTCGGACTTCACGACGACATCGTTGGGCGAGCTCAGCCGCTTGCCCTCGAAGCGATCCATCAGCACGGTCACGCGGCCGTCGTATTCGGTGCGGGTGACGCGCCGGCCGTGCTCGGCGGTAACCAGACGACCCTGGCGGTCGCGGGTGTTGCCGTTGGCGTAGTTCGAGGGCTTGCGATAGATGCTGGTCGCTCCCGTCTCCTCGTCCCAGCGCATGATGCGGCTGTTGGGAATGTCGCTCCAAAGCAGGCACCGCGCGTCGCCGAAGTAAACCGGCCCCTCGGCCCAGGAATAGCCCTGCGATAGCCGCTCCACGCTCGCCAGCAACACGCGGTATTTCTCGAAGCCCGGATCGAGGATTTTCACCGCAGGATCGGGCAGGCGTTCGTTGAGGACCAGCGGCGCGGTCGTGGTCGGGTACATGGGCTCTCCCTCGGCGTTTGACGCTTTCAGCATAGCAGGGCTGCCGGGCTCCGCAGCCTCCCGCACCCCCAGGCGCATGCTATAGTGCCGGCCGAAAACCGCCTGGGACAACACGTCATGCAGCAAAAGACCTTCGACCGCGCAGCCGAGGACCTTGGCAACGCCATTCACCTCGAGCACGTCAACGTGACTATCCCCGACCAGCGGATCGCTGCATTGTTCTATGGCGCCGGCCTCGGGCTGACGCGCGATCCCTATATGATGGTGGCCGACACCAACATGTGGATGAACGTCGGGCGCAGCCAGTTCCACCTGCCGCGCGGCGAGCCGCAGGTGCTACGCGGCCACACCGGCCTGGTCATTCCCGGCCGTCAGACGCTGCTCAATCGTCTCACCAACATGCGCAAGCGGCTCGACGGCACCAAGTTCGATTTCAGCGAGCACAACGATTACGTCGAAGCGATGTGCCCGTGGGGCAACCGCTATCGCTGCTACGAGCCGGATGCCACACGCTTCGGACGCATCCAGCTCGGCATTCCCTACGTCGAGTTCGACGTGCCAGTCGGCACCGCGAAGGGCATCGCCAATTTCTATCGCCAGATGATCGACGTGCCGGCAAAGGTGATGAACGGCGACGGCACAGTGGCGCGGGTCACCGTCGGCAAGCAGCAATACCTGATGTTCCGCGAGACCGACCGGCCGCAGCCGGAGTACGACGAACACCACGTGCAGATCTACGTGGTGAACTTCTCCGGTCCGCATCAGCGGCTGGGCGAGCGCGGCCTCGTCAACCGCGAGGACAATCAGTACCAGTACCGCTTCCGCGATCTCGTCGACCTGGAGACCGGCAAGCACCTGTTCACGATCGAGCACGAGGTGCGCAGCCTCACGCATCCGATGTGCCTGCGGCAGCTTGTCAACCGCAATCCGGACATCAACAACCAGAACTACGCCGCCGGCCACGACCAGCTGCTGTGGGCGATGGACCTGGATCAGTACGACAGCCAGCCGGACCGGCGGGCGATCACCAACTGATCGCCCGACACCCAACCCGAGGTCACCGCGCCGCGGTGACCTGAATCTCGATCATCTTCGCCGGCGATTGCAGCCGCGCCACGATGCAGGCGCGCGCCGGCGCCGAGCCGGCGACGACCCAGGCATCCCACACCTTGTTGAACTCATCGACGACGCGGATGTCCTGCAGCCAGATGGTCGCCTGCACCAGCTTCGACTTGTCGGTGCCGCCCTGCTTGAGCAGGCCGTCGATCTTGGCCAGGATTTCCGTGGTCTGCTCGCCCACGCTCTGGCCCACCGACGCTTCGGCCGTGAGCCCCGCCAGATAGACAGTGTCGCCATGCACCACCACGCGGCTCATGCGCGGGCCGTTCTCGAAACGCTGGATTGCCATCGTCGATCTCCCCTGGGATTTGCGGCATAGTTGCAGCAACCGCTCGCCCCATTACGGGGCCGGAGCGGAAGAATATTCAAGGGGGAACGCGCCGTGGTGAAGATTCTCGGTCTGCTGGTCGCCCTGCTGGTCGGCTGCGCGACGCTCGATCCCGCAGGCGCGCAGCCGACCTACCCCAACCGCTCGATTCGTGTCGTCATTCCGTTCGGACCCGGCGGCTTCGCCGACATCACCATGCGGCTCGTGGGCCAGAAGCTTTCCGAGCGCACCAATCAGCAGGTCGTGATCGAGAACCGCCCAAGCGCTGGTGGCATCATCGCTGCGAACGCCGTGACTTCGGCGCAGCCCGACGGCTACACCCTGTTCGTATTCTCCAGCGGCATTGCGCTTAGCAAGTCGCTTTTGAAAACCATGCCGTTCGATCCGGTAACCGCCTTTTCACCGATCTCGACGATGGCACTGTTCGATTTGCTGCTCCTGGTCAAGGCCGACTCGCCGATGCGCACCGTCAAGGATGCGCTCGGGACAGCGCGTAGCGATCCAAGCAAGTTCAATATCGGCACCATCAATCCTGGCAGCACGCAAAACGTCACCGCGGAACTGCTCCGCGCGGCAACTGGAATTCCAATGACGATCGTGCCCCATCGCAACACAGCCGAGGTGCTTACCTCGCTGCTGCGCGGCGACACCCAGATTGGCGTGGAGTCCTATGCCGCGCTGAAATCGCCGATCGACGCCGGGCAAATTCGGGCGATCGCGGCGAGCGGAGACAAGCGCTCGCCGATGCAACCGAACGTGCCGACGCTCAAGGAAGGCGGCATCGATGCCCAGGTCGTGGGCTGGAACTCGCTCGTTGCACCGGCAAACACGCCGAAGGAGATCATTGCCTTCCTCAGCGGCCACGTCAGGACGATTGTCGAAAGCCCGGACTTCAAGCAGCGCATGATTGATCTCGGCGGCGAGCCCAAGGCGAGCACGCCGGAAGAACTCGACGCGCGACTCAAGTCCGACATCGACATGTGGGCCGCTGTGGTCAAAAGGGCGGGTCTCGAGCCGCGTTAACAATACCGAATGGAATCCAAAATGCCTGCAAGCCCGCTGGTCGACACCCACGTGCATGTCTTCACCCAGGACATGCCGCTGATCGACAACCCGCGCCATCGCCTGAAATACGATTTCACCCACCAGCAACTGATCGAGACGCTCGACACGCACGGCATCCGCTATGCGGCGATCGCCGCGGCAAGCCCGTGGGGCGACTATAACGACTACGTCATCGAAGCGCTGCGGTCGCACCCCAAGCGGCTGCGCGGCACCATCATCTGCAAGCCGACGATCGCGCGCGTGGTGCTCGAAGCGATGGCAAAGGACGGCGTCGTCGGCGTGCGGCTGCCGTTCATCAGCCTGAAAGAGCGGCCCGACATCACCACGTTCGAATATCGCAGCTTCCTGCGCCGCCTCGCCGACCTCGACTGGCACATCCACCTGCACACCGAATGCGAGAACCTGCCGCACTTCATTCCGACGATCGAGGCGAGCGGCGTGAAGCTCGTCATCGACCATCTCGGCCGGCCCGATCCGAAGTCCGGCATCAACGGCGACGGCTTCAAGGCCATGCTGCGCTCGGTCGAGAACGGCCGCACCTGGGTGAAGCTGTCCGGCGGCTACCGGATCGGTCCGGCCGCGCAGGATTACGCGCGCGAGCTTGTCCGCCAGGCCGGGCCCGAGCGGCTGGTCTGGGCAAGCGATTGCCCGTTTGCCGGATACGAAGGCCAGTTCACCTACCAGTCAACGATCGACTGGCTGATCGAATGCGTGCCGGACCAGGTGGCACGCGCCAAAATCTTTGGCGAGACTGCGCTGAAACTGTACTTTGGCGAGGGAGCTTCACGATGACGTCCCTGTGGTCCCGCCGCTTTGCGGCGCTTGCCCTGACGGCCCTGTGCCTGCTGGCAAGCAATGGCTTCGCGCAGCAGTATCCCGACAAGCCGATCCGCCTGATCCTGCCATTCCCGGCCGGCGGGACGGTCGATCTGGTGGCGCGCCTCGTCACCGCGAAGATGGCGGAGGATCTCGGACGGTCCTTCATCATCGACAATCGGTCCGGCGCCGGCGGCGTGATCGCGGCGGATGCCACCGCCAAAGCCACGCCGGACGGCTACACGATTTTGCTCACCACGCCGAACCACACCATCGGCGCGGCGCTCAATCCGAAGCTGCCTTACGACACCGAGAAGGATTTCACGGCGGTGTCGATCGTGGCTGCGGTGCCCGAGCTGCTGGTGAGCCATCCGGGGGCGCCGTTCACCGACTTCCGCGGCTTCGTCGACTACGCCAGGAAAAATCCCGGCAAGCTGAACTACTCCTCGGCCGGCATCGGCACGCTACCGCATGTGACGATGGAGATGCTGCTGCGCGGGATGAACATCCAGGTCGCGCACATCCCGTATCGCGGCGCGGCGCCGGCCATGACCGATCTTCTGTCCGGCGTGGTGCAGCTCAAGATGGACACCTACGCCACCGGCAATCCGCAGGTCGTCGCGGGCAAGCTTCGCGCTCTGGCCTATGCCGCCCGTGCGCGCTCGCCGCTGATGCCGGACGTGCCGACGGTCGCGGAAATGGGCCTGCCCGGCTACGAAGGCATCCTATGGATCGGCATGGTGGCGCCGGCAGGCACACCGAAGCCGGTTGTCGACCGTCTCGCGGGTGCCGTCGCCCGTGCCGTCGGTGCGCCGGACCTCCGCGCGCGTTTCGCAACAGACGGCATCGATCCGGTCGGCAACACGCCCCAGGAATTCAGCGCCCTGATCGCGCGCGAGCTGGTGCAGTGGCGCGATCTGGTGAAGGCGTCCAACATCAAGCCCGAGTAACAGCAAATCTTCGCGGCAATCTGCAAGTAGGAAATGCGCATGCAAAAGCTTACGACCACATCCAACGCCAACGCCAGGAAGCCGAAGCTCGTGCTGCCGCCGGGCGCCTGCGACACGCACATCCACCTGTTCGGCCCGGCTGCGAAATATCCGTTCGCGTCCGATAGCCCTTACAGTGCCAAAGACGCGCCGCCTGAAATGCTATTCAAGCTGCAGGACGTCCTTGGACTTTCCACCGCCGTCATCGTCAGCCCCGGCGGCTACGGCCGCGACTACACCATGCTTGCCGACGTGCTGACGAAATACCCCGCCCGCTTCCGGGGCATCGCGCTGGTGAAGCCGGACATTCCCACCTCGGAACTGGCCCGGCTTTCCACGCTCGGAGTGAAGGGCATGCGCATGATGAGCAGCAAGCGCGGCCAGCACGTCCCGAACTTCGACCCGGAGATTGCCGCGCGCGTCCATGAGCACGGCTGGCACATCCAATTCTATCCGCACGGCACCGACATCATCGACTACGCCGACAAACTACTGTCGCTGAAGAACGATATCGTGCTCGACCACTTCGCCAGCATCCCGGCGGCGGGCGGCGTCGACCAGCCGGCGATGAAGACTGTGATGAAGATGCTCGACACCGGACGCGTGTGGCTGAAGCTCTCCGGCCCGATGCGCTGCACGACGCAGAACCTGCCCTATCCGTCGGTGACGCCGATGGCGCAAGCCTTCGTCAAGCATGCACCGGAGCGGATGGTGTGGGGATCGGACTGGCCGCACGTCAATCTCGACGGCCGCGAGCCGACCGACGACGGCGGGTTGATCAATCTGATCGCCGATTGGATTCCGGACGAGGCGACGCGCAAGCGTATCCTGGTCGACAACGCTAACAAGCTTTACGGCTTCAAGTAGGCAAGCTCATTCCTTCTTGAGGCCCGCCTCGCTGATCATGCGGCCGTACTCGTCGTAGCTCTTGCGGATCAGCGCGCCGTAGTCCGCGCCGCAGGTTCCGACCGGATAGAGCTCCTGGGTGGCGAGCTTCGCCTTGACCTCGGGCGCCTGCAGCGCCGCGCGGAACCAGCCGTTGAGTTGGGCGAGCGTCTCCTTCGGCGTCCCCGCCGGCGCGACGATGCCGAACCAGTTGTCGACCTCCATGCCCTTGTAGCCGGACTCATCGAAGGTCGGGACGTCGGGCAACGTTTCGACCCGCTTCGCGGTGCCGACCGCGAGCGCCCGCAGCTTGTCCGCCTTGACGTGCGGCGCAACCACCGCGAGACCGCTGAACGCCGACGTCACATGATTGCCCAGCACCGCGGTCACGGCGGGCGCGCTGCCGGGGAACGGAACATAGGTCATGCTGACCTTTGAAGCGCGGGTGAACGCCAGATACGCGAACTGGAACGTTGAACCGGGGCCGACGCTTCCCATCGACATCTCGCCGGGCTTGGCGCGTGCCGCATCCATCAGGTCGGCGAACTTGCGATAGGGCGACGCGCTGTTGACGACGAACACCGCGGGCGATTCCACCAGGAGGCAGATCGGATCGAACGACGTCACCGGGTGGTAGTTCGCCTTGCGCGTCTGCGCGTCCAGCAGATAGGTGTTCGCGGTCATCAAAAGCGTATTGCCGTCCGCCGCGGCGCGCGAGGCGAACTCGGTGCCGATCATGCCGCTCGCGCCGGGGCGGTTCTCGACCACGACGGTGACGCCTTGGGCGCGGCCGATCTGCTCCGCCATCAGGCGCGCCACGGCGTCGGTCGACGCGCCCGGCGGCACCGGAACGATGATCCGGATGGTTCGTCCGCTCTGCGCGCTTGCGTCGTAACTCGACGCGGCCAGAACGATGAGCGTAAAACACGCGGCGGCAAGGCTTCGGACCATGGTCATACGACGTCTCCTGAAGTCCCGGTGAAGACAGCGTCTCGCGTTTCGGTGGGAGCCGCAAGCTCAGCGCCGGTCGAGTCCCGCGTGTGCGACCACCTTGCGCATGACGTTCGGCAGCGCCTCGCCATGCAGTTCGGTGAGCGCAACCCATCGCATGCCGTCCGGCGCTTTACTCTTTGCCGGCACGCTCGCGACGTAGACCGCCTGCTCCAGCGGAAAATGCGTGAAGCCGTGCTCGACCACGCCCGGCAGCCGGCGCCATTTCGCTTTCAACGGCGCTTCGGCGAGCGCGCTAAGCGGATCGAACTCGTGCGCCCAGGCGGTGCTCGGCACCTCGGTCATGCCGCCGAGCAGTCCTTTTGACGGCCGGCTGCGCACCAGCACGAAGCCGTCGGCGCGCTTCGCCACGAAGGACGCGCCGTAACGCATCCGCCCTTCCACCTTCGGCGCCTTGCGCGGAAAGGTTTCCTGATCGCCGCGCTGGCGTGCAGCACAGACATCCATCCACGGACACAGCACGCAGGCCGGCTTCTTCGGCGTGCAGATGGTGGCGCCGAGATCCATCATCGCTTGGGTGAAATCGCCGGGACGGCGCTGCGGCACCAGCGTCTCGGCGGAGCGGCCGATCTCGGCCTTTGCCGCCGGCAGCGCGGCTTCGACCGCAAACAGCCGCGCGATCACGCGCTCGATATTGCCGTCGATCGCCACGGCGCGCTGATCGAACGCGATCGCCGCCACCGCTGCCGCGGTGTAGGCGCCGATCCCGGGCAGCGCGCGCAGCGCGGACTCGCTCGCGGGAAAACGGCCGCGGTGTTGCTCGACCACGGCCTTGGCGCAGGCGTGCAGGTTGCGGGCGCGCGCGTAATAGCCGAGCCCGGCCCAGGCTTTCAGCACATCGTCGAGCGGCGCTGCGGCGAGCTTCTCAACCGTCGGCCAGCGCGCCAGAAACGTCACGTAGTAAGGCGCCACCGCCTTCACGGTGGTCTGTTGCAGCATGATCTCGGACAACCAGACGCCATAGGCGTCCGGTAATTCGCCGTGCGCGGCCCGCCACGGCAGCCGCCGGCGGTGGCGGTCGTACCAGGCCAGCAGCGCGGCGGGATCGGGCGCTTGCGCACAGGCGGCCGCGTCGCGCTTTTTCCGGATGGCTGCGCCTGATAACCTCATGCAACCGATGTGACAGAGCCGCACGCCGTGAACAAGCCCCGCCCCGTCCGCTCGCTTTCCGAGCTCGCCACCGGCTTTCTCGCCGAGGCGTTCAAGCAGCAGGGCTTTGCGTCCACGGAACTCGTCACCCGCTGGCGCGACATCGTCGGGCCGGAGATCGCGGCCCATGCCGAGCCGATCAAGATCCAATGGCGGCGGGCGCCGGACGGCGAGCCGACCGAACCAGCCACCCTCGTGCTGCGCGTCGAGGGACCGGCGGCGATCGAAATCCAGCACCTGTCGAACGTGATCCTGGAACGGATCAATCGATTTTTCGGCTGGCAGGCGGTCGGCCGGCTGGCGCTGCGCCAGGCGCCACTCACCGCCCGCAAGGCTCCACCGCGCCCAAAAGCCGATCCCGGCGCGGCCGCACGCGTCGCCGCCACCCTGACCGAGGTCGCCGACGACGACCTGCGCATGGCGCTCGCCCGGCTGGGCGCGGCGGTCAAGCGAACGTGACCAACCCAGGCGTGGGCCAGCCCTATTCGGGGTTATAAAGGCAAGCTTTGGCGGCCTTGGCGAACCGACCCGCCGATGCCACATTCGTCATGGATGAGACTTCGGCCGGATTGGCCTGAAACACGGAGCTTCCAGTTGATCACGCGCCGAAAATTCATCACGGGCACCAGCTCGCTCGCCATCGCTGCCGCCCTGTTCAATGTGTCCGACTTCGGACTGATGCCGTCCGCGCTGGCGCAGGGCGGGCCGTCGGCGGCGGACCTGCTGGCGGCCGGACCGCTGGAGGAGCAGTCGCTCGGCAAGGAGGATGCACCGGTCACGGTCATCGAATACGCGTCGATGACCTGCAGCCACTGCGCCACGTTCCACATCAGGACCTATCCGGAACTGAAGAAGCGCTACATCGAGACCGGCAAGGTGCGCTACATCCTGCGCGAATTTCCGCTCGATCCGCTTGCCGCGGGCGCCTTCATGCTGGCGCGCTGCGCCGGCAAGGACAAATATTTCCCGCTGGTCGAGACGCTGTTCCAGAAGCAACAGCAGTGGGTGGTGAACCCGCCGATCCCGCCGCTCTTGGCGCTCGCCAAACAGGCGGGCTTCACCGAGCAGACCTTCAACGCCTGCCTGAGCGACCAGAAGATGCTCGACGGCGTCCAGGCGGTGCGCGACCGCGGCTCGCAGAAGTTCGGAGTCGAGTCGACGCCGACGTTCTTCATCAACGGCAAGAAGTTCAGCGGCGCGATGACGATCGAGGACATGGCCAAGGCGATCGACCCGCTGATCAAGAGCTGACCGTATTGCGGACCGAGCCTTGCCAGCGGCCAGGCGCCGCGAATCAGCAACCCCGGTTCCGCGCCGATTGCGGCGCGGCAGCGTCCCCAACCGCGCCGCGCGTCCGCCCCGGACAGCAACCGAAGGATGGCCGGGCTCTCGGCTATTCCCTTGATGTTACCCACATATTTTTGTTGCGTCCGGGACGGTCGCGATTGAGCGCGGGATAACCCATGCTTTCAGTTGCCCGGCGCGCGCCGCCGATTCATTCTCCGCCCCGATGCGGCATCCCTCCCTGAGCCACCCTGCGGGCCCGAGCCCGGGTGGATACGTCCGCCTGCGGGCGGCATTTGGAAATAACTCGCAATGAAACTCACGCGCCTGCGGCTGATCGGATTCAAATCCTTCGTCGAGCCGACCGATTTCCTGATCGAGCCGGGCCTGACCGGCGTGGTCGGGCCGAATGGCTGCGGCAAATCCAATCTGGTCGAAGCGCTGCGCTGGGTGATGGGCGAGACCTCGCATAAGTCGATGCGCGCCGCCGAGATGGACGACGTGATCTTCTCCGGCACCAACAACCGGCCGGCGCGCAACACCGCCGAGGTCGCGATCCAGATCGACAACCACACGCGCGCGGCGCCCGCCCAGTTCAACGAGCACGACACGCTCGACGTCTCGCGCCGGATCGAGCGCGAGAAGGGCTCGCTCTACCGCATCAACGGCAACGAGGTGCGCGCGCGCGACGTGCATGTGCTGTTCGCCGACGCCTCGACCGGATCGCGCTCGCCCGCGCTGGTGCACCAGGGCCGCATCGGCGAGATCATCCAGGCCAAGCCCGAGCAGCGCCGCCGCGTGCTGGAAGAGGCCGCCGGCATTTCCGGCCTGCACGCTCGCCGCCACGAGGCCGAATTGCGACTGCGCGCGGCCGAGGCGAACCTCCTGCGCGTCGAGGACGTGGTCAAGCAACTCGCCACCCAGATGGACGCGCTCAAGCGCCAGGCGCGCCAGGCGGTCCGCTACAAGGCGGTCGCTGCCGAAATCCGCAAGGTCGAGGCGACGCTGTTCTATCTGCGCTGGGTCAACGCCACCACCGAGGTCACCGAGGCCGAGCACGCCAAGGATCTCAGCATCCGCGCCGTGGCCGACGCGACCATCGCCCAGACCGCGGCCGGCAAGCGGCGCGACACCGCGGCCGAAGCGGTTCCGCCGCTGCGCGAGGCAGAGGCGCGCGCCGGCGCGGCATTGCAGCGGCTGATCAACGCCCGCGACGCGCTCGACCAGGAAGAGACGCGCGCCAAGGAGCGCATCGCCGAACTCGAACGCCGGATGGTTCAGCTCGGCGAGGACCTGCAGCGCGAGCGCGCGCTCGCCGCCGATGCCGAGGCGACGCTGGAACGGCTCGCCTCCGAGGACCAGACACTGAAGCAGGAGGCGCAGGGCATCGTGCAGCTCCGCACCGGGGTCGACGAACGCGTCGCCGGCGCCGAAGAGGTGCTCACGGCCGCGGAAAAGACCTTCGGTGAGTTGACCGGCGCGCTGGCCGACCTGACCGCGCGCCGCAATCAGTTGACCGGCGCGGCCCGCGAACAGGCCGAGCGGATCGCTCGGATCGAAAGCGAAATCGCCAACATCGAAGCCGGCCTCGCGGCCGCAGCGGAAAGCCGCCCCGACCTCGCGGCGCTCGCAGCGACGCTTGAGAACGCCCAGGCCGCCGTCGCGCAGGCCGAGCAGGCCGCGGTCGCGGCCGAGGCCGCCCATGTCGCGGCGCGCAAGGACCTCGATCTCACCCGCGGCCCGCTGGCCGACGCCGAGCGCGCGACGCAGCGGCTTGAGACCGAAGCCAAGACGCTGATGAAGCTGCTCGCGGTCGAGAACAAGAATCTCTGGCCGCCGGTGATGGACCATGTCCAGGTCGCCAAGGGCTACGAGAAGGCGCTGGGCGCGGCGCTCGGCGACGATCTCGACGCGCCGATCGATCCGTCGTCGCCGATCCGTTGGGCCGGCGCCAACGCCGACCCGTCCGATCCCGCCTTGCCCGCGGGCGCCGAACCGCTGTCCCGGCACGTCACCGCGCCACCCGAACTGGCGCGAAGACTCGCGCAGATCGGCGTGATCGCGCGCGCCGACAGCGCGAAGCTCGTGTCCCAGCTCAAGCCCGGCCAGCGGCTGGTTTCGCTGGAGGGCGATCTCTGGCGCTGGGACGGCTTTGCCACCGATGCGCATGCGCCGACCGGCGCGGCGCGACGGCTGGCCGAGCGCAGCCGGCTCGCCGACATCGACGGCGAACTGGTGAGTGCCCGCGCCGAACTCGATACCAGGCGCAGCAGCGTCGAGCAGGCGGTGGCAGATGTCGCCGCCGCCGGCACAGCCGAAAGCGGCGCGCGCGACCATTGGCGTGCGGCGCAGCGCGACGCCGACAACGCGCGTGAGCTGCATGCGGCCGCCGAGCGCGAGGTTGCGCGCAACGCCGCGCGGGTGTCCGCCTTGACCGAAGCCAGGACCCGACTCGTCGCCGGCCGCGACGAGTCGCAAGCCGCGAAGCTCGATGCCGAGAATGCCCTCGCATCGCTCGCGCCCTCGGCCGAGCTTGAAGACAAGCTCACCGCCGTGCGCAGCGATATCGAGGGCAAGCGCGCGCACGCAGCCGAAGTGCGGGCCGAAGCGCAGGCGCTGGCGCGCGAGGCCGAGTTGGCCGACCGGCGGCTCAACGCGATCTCAGGCGACCGTGCGCAATGGAGCGAACGCCGCGACGGCGCCCGCGCGCAGATCGTCACGCTAGAGACCCGCAGCCGCGAGACCAGCGACGAGCGCGCCGCGTTGGCCGGCGCCCCCGCGGCCTTTGCCGAGAAGCGCCGCGCGCTGATCACCGAGATCGAAGCGGCGGAAGAGACCCGCCGC